>CAZMTC010000026.1:0-27531 GCA_964569105.1 uncultured Alphaproteobacteria bacterium
ATCGCCTCGACGTTGCCGCCGGTCTGCAGGCCGAACTTGGTGCCGCGGTCGTAGACCAGGTTGAATTCGGCGTAGCGGCCGCGCTTGACCAGCTGCGCCCGCCGGTCGTCCTCGGTCCACGGCTCGTCCATGCGCCGCGCGACGAGCTTCGGGAACACGCCCAGGAAGGCGCGGCCGACGTCCTGCGTGAAGGCGAAGTCCGCCTCCCAGTCGCCCTCCAGGTAGTCGTAGAAGATGCCGCCCGCGCCGCGCGCCTCGCCGCGGTGGGGGATGAAGAAATACTCGTCGCACCACGCCTTGAACCGCGCGTGATAGTCGTCGCCGTGCGCGTCGCAGGCGGCCTTCAGGGCGGCGTGGAAGTCGGCCGTGTCCCGGTCGTACTCGATCGCCGGGGTGAGGTCCGCGCCGCCGCCGAACCAGGACTTGGTGGTCACGATGTGGCGGGTGTTCATGTGCACCGAGGGGACGCGCGGGTTGCGCATGTGCGCGACCAGCGAGATGCCCGAGGCCCAGAAGCGCGGGTCCTCCGCGGCGCCGGGGATCTGGTCGCGGAAGTCCTCCTTGAATTCGCCGAACACGGTCGAGACGTTGACCCCCACCTTCTCGAAGACCCGGCCGTGCATGACCGACATCACGCCGCCGCCGCCCTCGGGCCGGTCCCACGCCTTGCGCTCGAACCGCCCCGGCGGCGGGTCGCCCAGGCGCGCGGCGGCTTCGGCGGACAGGCCGTCCTCCAGCGCCTCGAAGGCGGCGCAAATATCGTCGCGCAGCGCCTCGAACCAGCGCCGCGCCTTGTCCTTGCGCGCCTCGGTCTCGTCGATCATCCGGCCCCTCCGGGAAGCTCGCCAGTGGGAAATCCGCCTGTCTGCCGCAGCGCCTCGCCCAGCACCACGCCCGCGGCCACCGCGACGTTGAGCGAGCGGAGCCCGGGCGCCATCGGGATCCGCAGCCGGGCATGGGCCGCGGCGTGGACCTCCGGCGGGACTCCGCCGCTCTCGCGCCCGAGCAGGAGGGTGTCGCCGGGCCGGTAGGCGAAGTCCGTATAGCGCGTCTGCCCGGCGGTCGTCAGCAGCACCAGGCGCGCGTCGCGCTCCCGCGGCGCCGTCCTGAACGCGTCCCACGAGCGATGACGGACCAGCACGACCCGGTCGATGTAGTCCATGCCGGCGCGGCGCATCCGCCGGTCGTCGAGGACGAATCCGGCGGGCTCGATCAGGTCCACCGGCACGCCCATGCACGCGGCGAGGCGCAGGATCGTGCCGGTGTTCTGCGGGATGTCGGGCTGGTAGAGGGCGAGGCGCATGGGCACCGGTAGGCGGGGTTTGCAGGCGCGGTCAATTCGATTATACCCGTGCCGCTCGCACCTGTGCGTCACGGTGTCGCATTTGCCCGGCGCTGGACGGGACAATAAAACCGATCCGCGATACCGGACCGTCGGATCGGGCGGCGATCAGCGACCATCTCAGGGGGATCCAGTTTCATGGCGAATACGGCTCAACCGGCCGGGGACCACGCGGATGAGGATCGCCGCGATTTCCTGATGCTCGCGGCCGGCGCCGCCGGCGCGTTCGGCATCGGCGCGCTGGTCTGGCCGTTCATCGACGCGATGAACCCGGCCGCCGACACCCTGGCGCTGGCGACCACCGAGGTCGACCTGTCGCCGATCGAGGTCGGCCAGCGCGTCACGGTTCAGTGGCGCGGCAAGCCCGTCTTCATCGACCATCGCACACAGAAGGCGATCGACGCCGCGCGGAACACGCCACTGGATGATCTCAAGGATCCCCAGCCCGACGAGGAGCGGGTCAAGCAGGCCGAATGGCTGGTGATGGTCGGCATCTGCACCCATCTGGGCTGTATCCCCAAGGGCCAGCAGCAGGGCTCGGAGCGCGGCCGCTACGGCGGCTGGTTCTGCCCGTGCCACGGCTCGGTCTACGACACCTCGGGCCGCATCCGCAGCGGTCCCGCACCGACCAATCTCGAGGTGCCCGAGTACGTGTTCCTCGACGACACCACCATCGAGATCGGAACCGCCGAGGGGGAGGCGTAGGATGGCTGGCAATCCCGCGGAACAGGGCCGCGTGGTCAAGTGGATCGACAGCCGCCTGCCGATCTTCTCGTTCCTCGACCACGAGCTGAACCAGTACCAGACGCCGAAGAACCTGAACTACTGGTGGAATTTCGGGTCGCTCGCCGGCATCGCGCTGGTGTTCATGATCCTGACCGGGATCTTCCTCGCGATGCACTACCAGCCCAACACCGAGATGGCCTTCGGCTCGGTCGAGCGCATCATGCGCGACGTCAACTACGGTTGGCTCCTGCGCTACATGCACATGAACGGCGGCTCGATGTTCTTCCTGGTGGTCTACATCCACATCTTCCGCGGCCTGTACTACGGCTCGTACAAGGCGCCGCGCGAGGTGCTGTGGTGGCTGGGCATCGTCATCCTGCTGCTCATGATGGCGACCGCCTTCATGGGCTACGTGCTGCCCTGGGGCCAGATGAGCTTCTGGGCCGCCACGGTGATCACCAACTTCTTCACCGCCGTCCCGTGGATCGGCGAGCCGATCACCGAATGGCTGTGGGGCGGCTTCGGCGTCGGCAACCCGACGCTCAACCGCTTCTTCGCGCTGCACTACCTGCTGCCCTTCGTCATCGTGGGCGTGGTGTTCCTGCATCTGTGGGCGCTGCACCACAACCGCTCGAACAACCCGCTGGGCATCGACGCCAAGGGCAGCCAGGACACGATCCCGTTCCACCCGTACTACACGGTCAAGGATAATTTCGGGCTCGGCCTGTTCCTGATCTTCTCGGCAATCTTCGTGTTCTTCGCGCCGAACTTCCTGGGCGAGGCGATCAACTACGTACCCGCCGACCCGCTGAACACGCCCTCGCACATCGTACCCGAGTGGTACTTCCTGCCCTACTACGCGATCCTGCGTGCGATCGACTTCGACATCTGGTTCCTGGATGCGAAGCTGCTCGGCCTGATCGCCATGGTCGCCTCGCTGGTGGTGCTGTTCTTCCTGCCGTGGCTCGACACCTCGAAGGTGCGATCGGCCCGGTTCCGGCCGGTCTACAAGTGGGTGTTCTGGCTGCTCGTCGTCGACGTGCTGGTTCTCGGCTGGGTCGGCGCCCAGGTGCCCGAGGGGCTGCCGGTGATCCTCGGCCAGGTCGCCACGGCCTACTACTTCTTCCACTTCCTGATCCTGTTGCCCTTGCTGGGCCGGATCGAGAAGCCAGCACCGTTGCCGGCCAGCATCAGCGAGGCCGTGCTCAAGAAATCCGGCGCCAGCGCCTGAGCGGGGGAGGCAGAGAGATGCGCAAGACGATCTTCGCCACGGCCGCCGCGCTCGCCCTGAGTGTCGCCGCGCCGGCCTTCGCCGCCGGCGAGGCGCCCGAGCCGCCGGACCAGGACTGGGCCTTCAAGGGCATCTGGGGAACCTTCGACAACGCGGCGGCGCGGCGCGGCTTTCAGGTTTACGACACGGTGTGCGCAAGCTGTCACGGGATGGACCACCTGGCGTATCGGCACCTCGCCGACATCGGCTTCTCCGAGGATGCGATCAAGGCGATCGCGGCGTCGAAGTCCTTCGAGGAGGTCGGCGAGGACGGCCAGATGGTCGAGCGGCAGGGCCTGCCGTCCGACACCTTCAAGGAGCCCTTCGCCAACGAGAAGGAGGCGGCGGCTATCAACAACGGCGTGGTGCCGCCCGACCTGACGCTCATGGTCAAGGCGCGCCCGGGCGGCGCCGACTACGTCTACGGCATCCTGACCGGCTATCGGGACGAGCCGCCCGAGGAGTTCTGGGTCGATGCCGAGGGCAACCCGCTACCCGAGGACGAGCGGCAGATTTCGGGCTACTACAACGAGTACTTCCCGGGCCACGTCATCGCCATGGCGCCGCCGCTGAGCGAGGGCATCGTGAGCTACGAGGGCGAGGACGCGCCCGAGCCCACGGTCGAGCAGCTCGCGGCCGACGTCACCCACTTCCTGGCCTGGGCCGCCGAGCCCGAGCTGCCCGAGCGCAAGAACATGGGCATCAAGGTCATCCTGTTCCTGATCTTCCTGACGGCGCTGCTCTACGCCATCAAGAAGAAGGTCTGGCGCGACCTCGAGCACTGAGGGCCGCGCGGTGGTCCGAATATGATAGGGGGCGGGCCCGCGGGTCCGCCCCTTCACGTTCCACCGTCCGATTGACCGTCCGCCGCGGCGGTGCTTGATTGCGGCCGACCAAGCGGGGAGGAGCGGCATGAGCGAGCCGGGCACGCCGCCGGTGATCGGCATCCTGGGCGGCAGCGGCCTCTACGACATGGAGGGGCTGGAGAACACGCGGTGGGAGCGTGTCGACGGGCCGTTCGGCAGCCCGTCGGACGAGTTGCTGTTCGGCGAGTTGGCCGGGCAGAGGCTGGTATTCCTGCCGCGCCACGGCCGCGGCCACCCGATCCCGCCGGGCGAGATCAACTTCCGCGCCAATATCGACGCGCTCAAGCGCGCCGGCGCGACCGAGATCCTCTCGGTCTCGGCGGTGGGCTCGCTTCGCGAGGAGCTGCCGCCGGGCACCTTCGTCATCGCCGACCAATTCGTCGACCGCACCGCGCAGCGGCCGACGAGCTTCTTCGGGACCGGCATGGTGGCGCACGTCTCGCTCGCCCATCCCACCTGCGGTCGGCTGGGCGGGCATATCGAGGACGCGTGCAAGGCGCTCGGCATCCCGTGCGTGCGCGGCGGCACCTACGTCGCGATCGAGGGGCCGCAGTTTTCCACCCTCGCCGAGTCCAATCTCTTTCGCTCGTGGGGCTGCGACGTCGTCGGCATGACCAACATGCCCGAGGCGCGGCTCGCTCGCGAGGCGGAGCTCTGCTACGCCACCATCGCCATGGTCACCGACTACGACTGCTGGCACCCCGAGCACGACTACGTGACGGTGGAGAGCGTCATCAAGGTGCTGCTCGAGAACGCCGAGCGGGCCCGTGGACTGCTCAAGGACGTGGCCGGCCGGCTTACGGGCCGCGAGGCGATGTGCGAGATGGGCTGCCACACGGCGCTCGACAACGCCCTGATCACGGCGTCCGAGGCGCGCGACCCGGCCATGGCACAGAAGCTCGATGCGATCGCCGGCCGCGTGTTGAGAGGCTGAGCGCATGGACGAGGCGGCGCTGCGCGAGGCCGTGGTCGCGGTCGCCCGGCGGCTCAACGAGCTGGGCATCAACCAGGGCACCTCGGGCAATGTCAGCGCGCGCGCGGGCGAGCGCATCCTGATCACGCCCACAGGGCTCCCATACGACGCTATGACGCCAGCCGACATCGTCGCCTTCGGCCTGGACGGCGCCCACGAGGGCGGCCTGCTGCCGTCGAGCGAGTGGCGCATCCACCGCGACATCCTGGCGGCGCGGCCGGACGCCGGCGCGGTCGTCCACGCCCATTCGCCCTTCTGCACTGCCCTGGCGGCGCACCGGCGCGGCATCCCGCCCTTCCACTACATGGTCGCCAAGGCCGGCGGCAGCCGCATCGAATGCGCAGCCTACGCCACCTACGGCACCCAGGTCCTGTCCGACAATGTCCTCGCCGCGCTGGGCGGCCGGCGCGCCTGCCTGATGGCCAACCACGGCATGGTCGCGCTGGGCGCCGACCCGGCCGCCGCGCTGGCGTTGGCCATCGAGGTCGAGGCGCTGGCGGCGCAGTACCTGCGCGCGCTGACCCTGGGCGAGCCCGCGCTGCTGAGCGAGGACGAGATGCTGCGCGTGCTGGAGAAGTTCGAGACCTATGGCGCGCAGCCCGGCGGGACCTCCGGCACGGACGGCAGCACGTGAGCGACGTCGCGCTCAAAAATCGCGTGGCCTGCGAAACGGCTTCGCCATGCGACCATCGGCGTCTTGCAATACATCGCCCCGTCGCTGCAATTTCTGCTTGCCGTTCTCGTTTACGGTGAGAATTTCACAGCCGCGCACATGATCACCTTCGGGTGCATCTGGCCCGCGCTGGCCGTCTACAGGGCGGACTCGCTCAGCGCGTGGCGCTGCGCCGGGCGGGTGGCGACCGCGAAACCGGAGGGGACAGCATGACCAAGGCGATCACCGGCATCGACCACACGCTGATCGGCGTGGCGGATCTGGAGGCCGCGCGCGGCGCCTATTCGCGGCTCGGCTTCTCCGTGACGCCGCGCGGCAGCCACATCGGCTGGGGCACCGCTAACTACTGCATCATGTTCGAGGACGATTATACCGAGCTGATCGGGATCGTCGATCCCGAGCAGTTCACCAACAACCTCGACACGTTCCTCGAAACCGGCGAGGGGCTGATGGCGGTAGCCTTCGCCTCCGACGACATCGAGGCGACCAAGGCTCGGCTCGACGAGCGCGGCATCGCCAACGAGGGCCCGCGCGATCTCAAGCGCAATCTGGAGCTGCCCGAGGGCACGGTGCAGCCCGAGTTCAAGCTGTTGTTTCCCGATCCCGCCGCGTTGCCGGGCATGCCGGGCTTCGTCTGCCATCACCTGACGCCCGAGATGATCCGGCGGCCCGAATGGCTGGTACATCCCAACGGTGCCAGCGGCCTGGCCTCGGTCACGGCGCTGGTCGAGGATCCGCCGGCGCTGGCGGACGCCTATTCGGCGCTGTTCGGTGCCGGCGAGGTCAACACTACCGACGACGTGCTGACCGTCCATGCCGGACGGCACCGGCTTCACTTCGTCAAGCCGGAAGAGCTGCCCGACCTGCACCCGGCCGCTGAGCTGCGCGGCCCGCATCCGCTGCCGATGCTGGCGGTGATGAGCATCCGGACGGTCGACCTCGACGCCGCCGCCGCCCATATGCGGAGCAACGGCATCGCCTTCGATGCCGAGGCCGACGGCACCCTCTGCGTGGCGCCCGACCACGCCTGCGGGCTGTGGCTGGAGTTCGTGGCGGAGTAGAGGCCCATATTCCCCCCTCCCACGGAAGACCTCTGCGAAAGTCGGTGGGCGAGCTACAACCGGCATTCCGAACCCTGCCGGGACCCGGCCTCTATACCAACTTCCAAACGGACAATCGCGGGGCCGAGAGGCGGCCGTACCGATCCAGACGACGGTTCCTGGATCGCTGCGCTGCGCTCGCGATGACGGTGGGGCCTACCGCCCCTCGCGGCGCCAGGCGAACAGGAGGGCGCCGAGGCCGAGGAGGAGAACCACGAGCGCGGGGAGCAGGGGCACCTCGTCGATGCCGCTCACGGCGTAGTCGTCGTTGGCGCGCAGGCCGACCCAGCCAGCGCCGGCGTCGGTGACCCGGCCGGCGACTTCCTGGCCGGGGTTAACCCGGCGGAGATCGGGCAGTCCGGCCTCGCCGAGCCAGGTGAGGGAGCCGCCCGCGCGTTCGACCAGCGGCGCCAATCTCGTATCGGTCGCGCGCACATCGGCCAGCTCCCTGGGATTGAGCGGGCCGGCGGCAACGATGGTCGAGTGCTCGGGATCGGAGACGCGATAGAGGCCGAGTTCCTCGATCGCAAGCTGGCCGACCGAGCGGCCGTCGCCCGCGTCCTCGAGCGGCACCGTGACGGTATCGCCCGAGGGGGCGGTGACCTGGACCGGGCTGTCCTCGGGCTCGAGGCTGCGCCGCTCAATCCGGATGCGGTCGCCGCGGACCTCGGCGCGCAGCGCGTCCTCCTCGAGCTCGGGCTCCTTCATCAGCCAATGGGCGACGCGGCGCATCAGCTCGGCCTGCGGGCCGCCGCCCTCGAAGCCGCGGCCCCACAGCCAGATCTGGTCGGACAGGATCTGCGCCACCCGTCCCTCGCCCCGGCGGTCGAGAATGACCAGCGGCTGGCCGCGCACGCCCTGCATCACGGTGTCGCCGCGGCGCTGCTCGACCTCGATCTGGCGGAACCAGCGGCCCCAGCTCGGATCGCCGGAGCCGGGCAGTAGCGTAGTCACCGGATGGCGTCGGCCGAGTTCGGACAGCGCCGGGCGGTAGCCCTCCTCGATCACGCCGCCGGTGGGCACGCCCGGCAGCACTGGGCCGAGCGGCGTGCGGTAGATCGACAAGGTCGAGCCGAAGTCCGGCCCCACCGCGACCAGCAGCGCGCCGCCGGCATCGACGTAATCGGCGATATTGGCGAGATACTGGTTGAGGATCACGCCACGCCGGCGGTAGCGGTCGAAGATGACCAGGTCGAACTCCTCGAGTTGGACCTCGAACAGCTCGCGCACCGGGAAGGAGATCAGCGACAGCTCGTTGACCGGCGTTCGGTCCTGCTTCTCGGGCGGGCGCAGGATGGTGAAGTGGACCAGGTCGACCGCCGGGTCGGACTTGAGCAGGTTGCGCCAGGCGCGCTCGCCCGGATGCGGCTCGCCCGAGACCAGGAGCACACGCAGCCGGTCGCGCACGCCGTTGACCGCGACCACGGCCCGGTTGTTGTCGAGGGTGAGCTCGGCCGGCCCCTCCTCGACCTGGAGCTCGAAATAGCTGGTCCCGGCGTGCTCGACCTCGAAGGGGACGCTGTGCGGGCGGCCGACCGGCACCATCACCGTGCGCCAGGGCTCGCCGTCGCGGGTGATCTCGACCCGGGCGCGGTCGATGCCGGCCTGCGGGCTGTCCTCGACCCTGAGCGTCATCTCGAGCGTCTTGCCGATCAGGCCGTAGCTGGGCGCGCTGTCGACCGACAGGCGGCGGTCGCCCTCCTCCGGCCCGCCGGTGAGCAGCACGTGCAGCGGGCCCTTGGGCGCACCGGATTCCGGCACGTCGTGGACCTGACCGTCGGTGATGACGAAGGCGCCGGCGAAGCGGCCGGGCGGGATCTCGGCGATGGCCTGCTCGAGCGGCTCAACCAGCGTGGTGCCGTCGCGCCCCTCGCTCTCGCCCGCGCGCACGACCTCGAGCTCGAGCCCGGGAATGCGGCCCACCGCCTCCTCGAGCTCGGCGAGCGCCCGGTCGCGCTGCCCGGCACGGTCGCCGAGGCGCTGGCTCGGCGAGGTGTCGAGCACGGCGAGCGCGATGTCGGTCAGCGGCTCGCGGTCCTCGATCACGACGGTGGGGTTGGCGAGCACGGCGAGCAGCACCACGGCGGCGGCCAGGCGCCAGGGCCAGCCGGGCGCGCGCACCCAGACCGCGGCGCCCGCCACGGCGACTACCGCGAGGCCGAGCAGCGCCAGCACCCACCAAGGGGCGAACGGCGCGAAGTCGATGCCGGCCGCGAACCCGCTCATTGCCCGAGCCGCCTTATGATCGCGGGCAGATGGACCTGATCGCCCTTGTAGTTGCCGGTGAGCGCGTACATGACCAGGTTGACGCCGGTGCGGTAGGCGTGCTCGCGCTGCGCCTCGCCGCCGGGCACGACGGCGAACAGCGGACGGAGCCGCTCGTCCGACGCCCAGGCCGAGGCCCAGTCGTTGGTGCCCACCACGACCGGTGTGACCCCGTCGTTGACGTTGCGGTCGCCGCGCTCGACCCAGACCTTGCCGCCGACCCACCGGCCGGGAAAGTCCTGCAGCAGGTAGAACGTCTTGGTCAGCACGTGATCGTCGTCGACCGGCGCGAGCGATGGGATCTCGAGCCCGCGCGCGATGGTCTGCAGCGCCTCCGACGGGCCCGTCGAGCGCGCCTCCTCGCCGCGCAGGTCGAGCACCAGGATGCCGCCCGATCGGATGTAGTCGTTGACCTTGGCCGCGGCCTCGGCGCCGAGCGGCGCCTGCCCGGGCGTGACCGGCCAGTAGATCAGCGGGAACAGTACCAGCGGGTCTTGCGCCGGGTCGATCGCGATGGGCTCGCCCGGCTCGACCGAGGTGCGGTTGCGCAGGACGATCGACAGGCCGCGCAGCCCGGCGTGGCTGACCCGGTCCACTTCGAGGTCGCCGGTCTCGATATAGGCCAGGCGCGTCCGGGAGATGGCGTCGATGATCTCGTCCTCGGTCATCGCCTCGGCGCCGCGAGGCGCCAGCGCGGCGGCGACGCCCAGAGCGAGCACCAGACCCGCGGCGGTGGCGCGACCGGCGGGGATCAGCAGGCCGCGCATGGCGAGCGCGATCACCGCGTCGACAAGCGCGAGCAGCAGCGCGGCCGCGATCAGCCAGGGGCGCAGGTCGGTCTCGGCGTCACCGCCGTAGCCGCGTGCGTCGCCCACGACCAGCGGCGGCATGACCTCGACGGCATCGATGCCGGCGGACAGGTTGAGGCTGCGCCGGGCGGCTTCGGAGCCGTAGAAGCCCGGCGGATGGCCGGGTCCGACCTCGGTCGCCTCGAAGGCGGCGCCCTGGATCGGCTCGGCGCTCGACGGCGCGGGCTGCAGCCGGCCGAAGCCGTCGAGCGTGGAGAGCGGCGCGAGCGTGCCGGTGGCCGCCGCCTCGCCCGCCACGCCCTGGCTGAGACGGACGACACGGCGCAGCATCTCGACGAACAGGCCCGAGATCGGCAGGTTGGACCATTCGGTGTTGGCGGTGGTGTGGAACAGCACCAGCCAACCCTCGCCACGGCGCGCGGCGGTGACGATGGGGGTGCCGTCCTCGAGCCGGGCCCAGGTGCGCTCATTCACGCCCGGGCCCGGCTCGGCCAGAACCTGACGCTCGACCGTGACCTCCTCGGGCACCTCGAGCCCGGCGAACGGGCTGTCCTCGCCGAAGGGTGCGAGCGGCAACGGCTTGGTCCAGGACATGGTGCCGCCGAAGCTCCGGTCGCCCAGGCGCAGGGGCACGGGGGTGAAGTCGTCGCCGCTCTCGGCCAGCAGCGGGCCGGCGAATCGCACCAGCACGCCGCCTCTCTCGATCCAGCTCTCGACCGCGTCCAGTTGCTCGGCCCCGAGAACACCGGTGTCGGGCATGGCCATGACCGCGAGCGGACGCTTGAGCAGTTCCGCGATCGGGCCGCTGCGGACCTCGGCGTAGGGCGCCAGCGCCTGGTCGACATAGTAGAGCTCGGACAGGAGCGGATGACCGGCGCGGAAGGCGTGGTCGGCGACCAGGCCGACCGGGCGCCGGCGCCAGCGCTCGTCGACCAGCACCACGGCGGCCGCGGAGGCCTCGTCCTCGAACTCGACCCGGGTGACGCGGTTGCGCAGCTCGGAGGGCAGCTCGAGCACGGCGCCGGCGCGCTCCTCGCCGGCATCGAAGCGCAGCGCGACCCGGCCGGCCACCGCGCCCTCGTCGGTCACCGCGCGCACCCAGCGCTGGGCGGCGCCGGCGCCCGGCGCGCGGATCGCGGTCAGCGTGAGCCCGGCGCCCTCGGCCTCGGGCGGGCGCAGCACAGCGGCCAAACCGCCGGGGCGCGGCGCGTAGCGGACCAGCGGCCCGAGCTCGCCCAGCGCCTGCTCGAGCGCGCGGGTCCCGGGCTTGGCGACGCCGTCGGCGAGCCACGCGACGGAGGCGCCCGCGCCGAGGTCGAGACCGGCCACCGCCTCGGCCGCGGCGGCGTAGTCGGCGGGCCAGGGCCGAGGCTCGATCGACGCGGCGGCGTCGCGCGCGTCGGCCGCCGAGAGCAGGCGCGAGGGCGGGATGGGCGCCCCGCGCGCCGCGCGCGCCGTGGGCAGCACGATCACCGGGCGGCCGGCGCGCTCCGCCTGGTCGAGCACGGCGTCCACCGTGTCCTCGATGTCGGACCAGCGCGGCGCGGCGGACCAGCCGTTGTCGACGGCCAGCACCAGCGGGCCGCCGCCGGGCAGCGCCTCGCGCGGGTTGAGCACCGGCTGGGCCAGGCCGACGATGATCAGCGCGGCCACGACGAGGCGCAGCAGCATGAGCCACCACGGCGTGTGCGCCGGCGTCTCCTCCTTGCGCGGCAGGCGGAACAGGAGACGGATCGCGGGAAAACGCACCTGGCGCGGCGCCGGCGGCGTCACGCGCAGCAGCCACCACAGCACCGGCAGCCCGGCCAGCGCGAGCAGCAGCCAGGGGCTGACGAAGGCGAGCGCGCCGAGGCTCAGCATGCCGCCCCCCTCACGCCAGCTCTCCCGACATCAGCATGTAGAGCGACAGCAGCGCGGTCTCGGGCCGGTGGTCGGTGCGGTGCGACGAGAAGGTCCAGCCCATCAGCCGGGCGACATCGCGCAGCCCGTCGATCTGCGCGGCGAGACGTTCGTGATAGGTCGCGCGCGCCGTCTCGACGCGCGGCACCAGCACCTGTCCCTCGCGCTCGAGCCCTTCGAAGCGGGTGCGGCCGCGGAACGGCAGCGTCTCCTCCGCGGGATCGAGGATCTGGACAATATGGCCGTGGACGCCGCGCGCGGCGTAGCGGCGCAGCGCCGTGGCGATGTCGTCGAGCGGGCCGAGGAAGTCGCCGAACAGGACCAGATGGCCGTGGCGCGGCAGGTCGACCAGCGGCGGCAGGCTGGGGTCCGCGCCCGGACGCGGCGCATCGGCGCGCGTGACCAGCGACTGCGTCATGCGCTCGATCCGGGCGCGGCCACCCGAGGGCGGCACGCCGTCGCCGAGCAGCGCGACGTGCTCGCCGCCGCGGTTGAGCAGGATGGCGAGCGCGAGCAGGAGCACCGCGGCACGCTCGCCCTTCTCGGGCAGCGATCGGTGCGAGCGCCAGTCCATCGACAGCGAGCCGTCGCGCCACAGCCACACCGACTGCGCGGCTTCCCACTCGGTTTCGCGGATGTAGAGGTGCTGGGTCTTGGCCGATTGGCGCCAGTCGACGCGGGTCACCGCGTCGCCCGGCTGGTAGCGTCGGAACTGCCAGAATGTCTCGCCCTGTCCCACGCGGCGGCGGCCGTGGACGCCCTGGGCAACGGTCGACGCGACGCGGTCGGCGGCGACCAGCAGCGCGGGCAGCCGCGCCGCTCCCAGCTCGGCCTCGCGGCGCAACAGCCGGCTGTCGGCCGCGACGTTCAAGGCCGCGCCCGTGGGGTCTGCGTCGAGCGGCTCACACGATCGTGTCGCACAGGCGGTCGATCACTCCGTCGATGGTGGCACCCTCGGCGCGAGCGGCGAAGGTCAGCGCCATGCGATGGCGCAGCACCGGGCCGGCGAGCGCGCGCACGTCCTCGACCGACGGCGCGAGGCGCCCCTCGAGCACGGCGCGGGCGCGGCAGGCCAGCATCAGCGCCTGGCTGGCGCGCGGCCCCGGCGCCCAGGCGACCTGCTCGCGGATCTCGGGAACGTCGGTGCTCTCCGGCCGCCCGTTACGGACCAGCCGGAGAATGGCATCCATCACCCCCTGCCCGACCGGCACCTGGCGGATCGCCTTGTGCGCGCGCTGGAGCTCGGCCGGGGTCATCACCTGCGGCGCCACCGATTCCTTAGCACCGGTGGTGGCGAGCAGCATCTGGCGCTCGGCCTCCTCGTCGGGGTAGCCGACGTCGATCTGGAGCAGGAATCGGTCGAGTTGCGCCTCGGGCAACGGGTAGGTGCCTTCCTGCTCGAGCGGGTTCTGGGTCGCGAGCACGTGGAACGGCGCCGGCAGCTCGTGATAGGCGCCGGCGACCGAGACGCGCCGCTCCTGCATCGCCTGGAGCAGCGCCGACTGGGTGCGCGGCGAGGCGCGGTTGACCTCGTCGGCCATCAGCAGCTGGGCGAAGACCGGGCCCTTGATGAAGCGGAACGAGCGCTTGCCGGTCTCCGATTCCTCGAGCACCTCGGATCCCAGGATATCGGCTGGCATGAGGTCGGGCGTGCACTGGATACGCTTGTCGTCGAGCCCGAGTACCGTGCCCAGCGTCTCGACGAGGCGGGTCTTGGCGAGGCCCGGGACGCCGATCAGGAGCGCGTGACCGCCGGCGAGCAGCGTGATAAGAGTCTCGTCTACCACATGGGTCTGGCCGAAGATGACCCGCCCGACGGCCTTGCGCACATCGGCCATGCGGCCGCCCAGGGCCTCGATCTCGGCGACCAGCTGGTCGCCCAACTCGGTGTCTTGGGTGGTCGTTTCCGTGGAACTCACGTGGCGCCCTCCGCTCTAGCGACTAGCCCGCTGTCCGATGGCTTCAGCATCCCGCACCCCTTCCGAGCTCGCAAAACAAATCCGCGCGAGCGGCGCGTCCGAGGGTGACGAGGAATGCGGCGATTTCGGCATTCGGATCGCCCGTGACGGGACGTGGTTCTATCATGGCTCTCCGATCGGCCGCAAACGGCTGGTCAAGCTGTTCGCCACCGTGCTCAAGCGCGACGAGGACGGCGTGTTCTGGCTCGAGACGCCGGCCGAGAAGGGCACGGTGGTGGTCGACGACGCCCCCTTCGTGGCGGTCGAGATGAAGGCCGAGGGCAACGGGCACGACCAGCGCCTCACCTTCCGCACCAATCTGGATGATTTCGTGACCGCGGACGAGGAGCATCCCATCCACGTTCATGTAGACCCGGAAAGCGGCGAGCCCAGCCCCTATGTGCGGGTCCGCGGCCGGCTCGACGCGCTGATCGCGCGGCCGGTGTTCTATGACCTCGCCGAGCTGGCCGAAGAGGCCGAGCGCGACGGCCGGCGGGTGATGGGCGTGTGGAGCGCGGGGACCTTCTTCGAGTTGGGGCCGGCGTGATGGAGCGGCCCGAGGTGGTCGACCGCATCCGCGCGCACGAACCCGGGATCACCTTTCGCTCGGCGGTACACCGGCCGGCGGCAGCTCCGGTGCCGGTGGCAAGCCTGGCCCCCGGCCGTCGGGGCGACCACGACATGAACCCCGAGCTCATGCCCCAAGGGCCGCTGCGCCGGGCGGCGGTGCTGGTGCCGCTGATCGACCATACCGACGGCATCGCCGTCATGTTGACCAAGCGCACCGACGATTTGCCGACCCATGCCGGGCAGATCAGCTTTCCGGGCGGCGGCATCGACCCGGGCGATGCGGATGCGGTGGCGGCCGCGCTGCGCGAGACCGAGGAGGAGGTCGGCGTGCCGCCCGACATGGTCGAGGTGATCGGCCGGCTGGACGACTACGTCACGCGCACCGGCTACCTCGTGACGCCGGTGGTCGGGTTCATCGTGCCGCCCTACCCGCTGCAACCCGACCCCTCGGAGGTCGACGAGGTGTTCGAGGTGCCGCTGGAGTTCATCCTGGACCCGTCGAACCACGAGACCCATTCGCGGGTCTGGCTGGGCCAAGAGCGGTTCTTCTACGTGCTGCCCTACGAGGGGCGGCACATCTGGGGCGCGACCGCGGGAATGCTGGTCAATCTCTACGAAGTGCTTTCGGGCCAGGGCTGAGGCGAGCGATGAAGGCCGCCGGACATCTGCCGCCGCAGGACTGGATGACGGCGCCCGAGACGCTGGCCGTGCTCGAGGCGCTGCGGGCGGACGGGACCGAGGTCCGGTTCGTGGGCGGCTGCGTGCGCGACGCGCTATTGCGCCGGCCGGTGAGCGACGTCGACATCGCCACGCCCGACCCGCCCGAGCGGGTGATCGCGCTGCTCGAGGCGGCAGGGCTCAAGGCGGTGCCCACGGGGCTCGAGCACGGCACGGTGACCGCCGTCGCCGGCCACCGCGGCTTCGAGGTCACGACGCTGCGCGAGGACGTCGAATCCTATGGCCGCCATGCCAAGGTCGCGTTCACCGACGACTGGACCGCCGACGCGGCGCGGCGCGACTTCACGGTCAACGCCCTGTACCTTGCGCCGGACGGCACCATCTACGACGCCTTCGGGGGCCTCGAGGATCTGGAGGCGCGGCGCATCCGCTTCGTCGGCCGCGCCGCCGACCGCATCCGCGAGGACGTGCTGCGACTGCTGCGCTTCTTCCGCTTCTATGCCCATTTCGGCACGCCGCCGCCCGACCCTGAGGCGCTGGAGGCCTGCGCCGAGTTCGCGCATCTGGTGCCCGAGTTGTCGGCGGAGCGGGTGTGGGCCGAGTTGCGCAAGCTCCTGTCCGCGCCGATGCCCGCGCCGGTACTGGCGCTGATGCGCGACCACGGCGTGCTGGCACACACTCTGCCCGAGGCCGTGGACATCGACAGGCTCGATGCGCTGACGGCGATCCAGGACGACCTGGCCGCACAGGACGGCACGCTGCCGACGGACGCCCCCGACCCGGTGCTGCGCCTGGCCGCGACCCTGCACGGCGACGTGGCGGGCGCACGGGCGCTGGCCGAGCGGCTGCGCTTCTCGAACGCCGAGCGCGACCGGCTGGAGCGGATCGAGGCCGCCCTGCCGGGCTTCGCACCGGAGGACGAGCCACGCAAGCGGCGGCGACTGCTCTACGAGCTGGGCGCCGGGCTGTACCGCGACCTGGTGCTGCTGCACTGGGCCACGCGGCGCGCCATCGCGCCGGTGCCGCCCGAGGACGTCGAGCGCCACGAGGACGGCCTCGCGGCCGCCGCCGCTTGGCAGCGACCGGTGCTGCCCGTCAAGGGCCGTGACGCGCTGGCGTTGGGGGTGCCCAAGGGCCCGCGCGTGGGCGAGCTGATCGAAGCCGTGGAGCGATGGTGGGTGGAGGAGGACTTCCGGCCCGGGCGCGAGGCGTGCCTCGCAAAGCTGGAGGAATTGGTGCGGGCGGGGTGACCCTCGCGGCCTCGCCTACCGCCCGTACAGCGCCACGAGCCGGGGGGCGTACTTCTCCTTGATGACGTGGCGCCGGATCTTCATCGACGGCGTCATCATGCCGTTGTCGATGGTGAAGAACTCGGGCGCGACGACGAAGCGGCGGACGCGCTCGACCACGCCGAGTTCCTTGTTCACGCGTTCGACCGCCTGCATCAGCGTGTCGTGCAGTTCGCCGTCTTCGGCGAGCGCGGCGAGGTCGGCGGGCTTGCCCTTGTCCCTGGCCCATTCCGTGAGGAACTCCTCCTCCGGAACCAGGAGCGCGACCAGGTGCGGGCGCTGGTCGCCGAACACCATGGCCTGGCCGATCTCGGGCTGCAGGGTCAGGAACCCCTCGACCCGTTGGGGCGAGATGTTGTCGCCGCCCGAGTTGACGATCAGATCCTTCTTGCGGTCGGTGATGATGAGGTGGCCGTCCTCGTCGAGATGACCGATGTCGCCGGTGCGCAGCCAGCCGTCGCGGATCACCTGGGCAGTCGCGTCGGGGTCGCTGTAGTAGCCCTGCATGACCAGCTCGCCGCGCACGCAAATCTCGCCGTCCTCTGCGATCCTGAGCTCGACACCCCTCACCGGCGGACCGACCGTGTGGATCTTGTGGCCGTGCACCGGATTGCACGAGATCAGCGGCGCCGATTCGGTCATGCCGTAGCCCTGCAGCAGCTTGACGCCCAGCGCGGTGAAGAACATGCCGATGTCGTAGTTGAGCGGCGCGCCGCCCGAGACGAAGAACTTGAGCCGGCCGCCGAAGCGCCCGGCGATCTTCCTGCGTACCAGCCGGTCGAGCAGCGCGTCGGTGAGGCGCTCGCCCAGCGTCAGGCTGCCGGGGCTCTCGTAGCGCTTCCGACCCAGCTCGACCGCCTTGAAGAACAGGGTCTTCTTGAGCCCTTTCTCCTTCTCCATCGCGCGCCGGATGCGGCCGTGCATGGCCTCGTAGAGCCGCGGCACGGCGGTCATGATGGTCGGCCGCGCCTCGGCCATGTTGGTGACCAGGGTCTCGATGCCCTCGGCGTAATAGATCTGGGCACCGATGCACATGGGCAGGAAGTGGCCGGCCATGTGTTCGTAGGCGTGCGAGAGCGGCAGGAAGGAGAGGAAGACCTCCTCGCCGTACTCGATGTCGTCCTTGAACAGATCCCAGCCGCCCATGCAGTTGGACAGGATGGCGCCGTGGTGGAGCATCACGCCCTTGGGCACGCCGCCCGTGCCCGATGTGTGGATGATCACGGCGGTATCGGAACGCTTGGCCTCGGCCGCCCAGGCCTCGACCTCGTCGGGCAACCTGTCGCCGGCGGCGAGGAAACCGTCCCAGGTGTGGACGGTGATCGAGCCCAGCTTCTGGTGCAGGTCCGGATTCTCCATCGCCACCACATGCTTGCACTTCGGCGCGCTGTGGGCAGCAGGCAGCAGCTGGCGGGCGAGCTTATTCGACGAGACGATGGCGGCGACCGCGTCGGAGTTGTCGAGGATGTGAACGTGGTCGTCCTGGGTGTTGGTGGTATAGGCCGGCACCGCGATGGCGCGGCAGGCGAGGATGCCGAGCTCGGCGATCAGCCATTCGGGGCGATTCTCGGCCACCAGGACGACCTTGTCGCCGGGCTCGATGCCGACCGCGCGCAGGCCGCGGGCAACGCGCGAGACGCGGTCGCGTGCCTCGCGCCAGCTCAGCGGATGGTAGGCGCCACCCGACTTCGACCACAGCATCGGCCGGTCGCCCAACTCGGCCGCGCGCTCGAAGAACATCACGGCCAGGCTCGGCCAAGTCTCGAACTTCATCTCCCCGGACATGCGCTCTCCCCCATGCGGTGCGGCCCGGCGCCGGTTGGCGGACCCCGGCGGCTGCGCTATATGCCGCCTTGTTGTGCAGGAGGACACTATGTCACAGGCCAAGAGCGCCGAGAAACCGAACGACGCCTCGTTGGGCGAATTGCCGGAGTGGGACCTGAGCGACCTCTACCGGGGCCCCGACGATCCGGCGCTCGACGCCGATCTGGAGCGCACTGCCACCGACGCGACGACGTTTCGCGAGCGGTACGCCGGCGCCCTTAACGACCTCGACGGCGACGCGCTGGCCGCGGCGATCGAGGGCTACGAGGCGATTGAGGAGCGGCTCGGCCGGATCTCCAGCTACGCCCAACTCGAATACGCCCGCGACATGGCGGATGCCGAGATCGGGCGCTTCTACCAGGGGGTGCGCGAACGGGTCTCCGATGTCTCGACCGCGGTCCTGTTCTTCACCCTCGAGCTCAACCGCATCGGCGAGGCGGCGCTCGAGGAGAAGGCCGCGGCGTCCGACCGCTTGGCGCGCTACCGACCGTGGCTGCGCCGGGTGCGGGCGATGCGCGAGCACCAGCTTTCGGACGAGATCGAGCGGCTTCTGCACGAGAAGGCGATCACCGGCTCGGGCGCCTGGGGCAGGCTGTTCGAGGAAACGGTCGCATCGCTGCGGTTCGCCATCGGCGGCGAGGCGCTGTCGAGCGCGCAGGCGCTGGACCGGCTGCAGGATCCCGACGAGGCGGCGCGGCGGGAAGCGGCCGAGGAGATCGGCCGCGTGTTCGGCGACAACCTCCGCGCCTTTGCGACCGTCACCAACACGCTGGCCAAGGACAAGGAGATCGAGGACCGTTGGCGCGGCTTCACCCGGCCGGTGAGCTCGCGGAACCTCGCCAACGACGTCGAGGACGAGGTCGTCGACGCGCTGGTCGAGGCGGTGCGCGCCGCCTATCCCGACACGGCGCACCGCTACTACGCACTCAAGGCGCGCTGGATGGGCAAGGACCGGCTGCAGCACTGGGACCGCAACGCGCCACTGCCCGACGCGCCCGAGCGACGGTTTACCTGGCCGGAGGCGCAGGCCACGGTGCTCGACGCCTATGCCGGCTTCTCGGCCGAGATGGCGGATGTCGGCGCGCGCTTCTTCGAAGGCGGCTGGATCGATGCGCCGGTCAAGCCGGGCAAGGCGCCCGGCGCCTTCGCCCACCCGACCGTACCCTCGGCGCATCCCTACCTGCTGCTCAACTACCAGGGGCGGACGCGCGACGTCATGACGCTGGCCCACGAACTCGGGCATGGGGTGCATCAGGTCCTGGCCGCGCCGCAGGGCGCGCTGATGGCGGACACGCCGCTGACCCTCGCCGAGACGGCGTCGGTGTTCGGCGAGATGCTGACCTTCCGCGCGATCCTGGACGCGGAGGACGATCCCGCCGTGCGCCGGCGTCTACTCGCCGGCAAGGTCGAGGACATGCTCAACACGGTGGTGCGGCAGATCGCCTTCTACAGCTTCGAGGAGCGGGTGCACGCCGAACGGCGCGAGGGCGAGGTGCTGCCCGAACGGCTTTGCGAAATCTGGCTCGACGTCCAGCGCGAGAGCCTGGGTCCCGCCTTCGAGTTCACCGACGAGTACGGGCTGTACTGGACATACATCCCGCATTTCATCCATGCGCCGTTCTACGTCTACGCCTACGCCTTCGGCGATTGCCTGGTGAACGCGCTCTACGCGGTCTACGAGCAGGCCGAGGAGGGCTTCGCCGAGCGCTATCTCGACATGCTGCGCGCGGGCGGCACGCTGCGCCACACCGAGCTCCTCGCGCCCTTCGGCCTCGACGCCTCGGACCCGTCCTTCTGGGACAAGGGCCTGGGCGTACTGCGCGGCATGATCGACGAGCTGGAAGCGATGGCGTAACGCGGGCGGTCGTCCGCCCGTCTCGATAGGCCGGTCACCACAGAGACACAGAGGACGCAGAGGGGACACCGAGAAGTTCTCCGCGCGGCACGGCCGCGCATCAATGAGCCTCTGTGCCCTTTCTGCGTCCTCTGTGTCTCTTTGGTCGAGCGGTGTTGCCGACAGAGCCCAACCTACCCGCAGGGCAGCCCCACAATCATGATAGCGGCGGTCTCGCGGGACTCGGCTATGCTTGCGGGCGGTAACCACTGTCCTGGGAGGGACGACGATGACGCCGGAACTGACGATGCTGGTCTGGTCGGTGCTGCTGCTGTTCGTGATGATCCTGGTCGGCAGCGTGATCTCCGCCAAGGGCTGGACGCCTGCGGGCATGGCCAAGATGTTCGGCAACCGCGAGGACGTGCCCGTGCCGGTGGAAGGCATCGAGGGGCGCGCCCACCGCGCCTGGCAGAACATGATGCAGGGCATGGTGCTGTTCGCGCCGCTGGTGCTGGCGGCGCAGGCGGCGGGCGTCTCCAACGCCAACACCGTGCTGGGCGCGCAGCTTTTCTTCTGGGCACGGCTGGCCTACTTCCCGGTCTATCTGATCGGCATCCACTACCTGCGGACCGGCGTGTGGACCGTCTCGGTAGTGGGATTGGCGTTGATCTTCATCGAACTGGTCTGAAGGCATGACGGACGGCGGACGTGGCGGCTGAGGACAACAACTTCGGCGGCCGCGTCCGCCGCTACGCCAAGGTGGGCTCGGCCATGGGCACGCTGGCGGCGCGGCTCGCCGGCCAGCGCTACCTCGGCTGGGACATCGACCGCGACCGGCATGCGGCCGAGTTGCGCGAGGCGCTGGGCGGCATCAAGGGTCCCTTGATGAAGGTGGCCCAGATCCTATCCACGATCCCCGACATCCTGCCGCGCGAGTACGCCGCGGAGCTGAGCCAGCTCCAGGCGGACGCTCCGCCGATGGGCTGGCCGTTCGTGCGCCGCCGGATGGCGGCGGAGCTGGGCGAGGACTGGCAATCGAAATTCGAGCGTTTCGACCGCCAGGCCGAGTCGGCGGCGTCGCTCGGTCAGGTGCACCGAGCGGTCGGGCTCGACGGGCGGCAGCTCGCCTGCAAGCTGCAGTATCCCGACATGGCGTCGGCGGTCGACGCCGACCTGCGGCAGCTGCGGGTTATCTTCGGCATCTACGAGCGGTACGACAACGCGATCTCGACCCGGAACATCCACGCCGAGCTGGCCGAGCGGTTGCGCGAGGAGCTCGAATACGCCCGCGAGGCGGCGCAGATGCGGCTCTACGCCCACATGATGCGCGGCGAGGACGCGGTGCACGTGCCCGAGCCGGTGGACGATCTGTCCACGACGCGGCTGCTGACCATGACCTGGATGGACGGCGCGCCGCTGATGGCATTTACCGACGCGCCGGTCGAGACGCGCAACACGCTCGCGCTCAACCTGTTCCGGGCGTGGTACGTGCCCTTCTACTATTACGGCATCATCCACGGCGACCCGCATCTGGGCAACTATCGCGCGCGCGACGACCACACGCTCAACCTGCTCGACTTCGGCTGCATCCGGGTGTTCGAGCCCAGCTTCGTGCGCGGCGTGATCGACCTCTACAAGGCCTTGCGCGACGACGACGAGGCGCTCGCCGTCCACGCCTACGAGACCTGGGGCTTCGACAATCTGACCAAGGAGGTGATCGAGACGCTCAATATCTGGGCGCGCTTCGTCTACGCGCCCCTGATGGAGGACCGGGAGCGCTCGATCCAGGAAGAGGAAGGCATCGTCTACGGCGCCAAGGTGGCCGAGCAGGTCCACGGCGAGCTGCGCCGCATCGGCGGCGTCATGCCGCCGCGCGAGTTCGTCCTGATGGACCGCGCCGCGATCGGCCTGGGCGCGGTGTTCATGCGCCTCAAGGCCGAGATCAACTGGTACCGCCAGTTCCACGGCCTGATCGAGGGCTTCGACGAGGCGGCGCTGGCGAAGCGGCAGAAAGAGGCGCTGGAGGTGGCGGGGGTGCCGGGCCGCTAGCTATGGATCGGTTGGCCGGTCCGCTTCGCGCCGCGATCCGGCAACGCACACTGGTTGAGGTACGGAGTGCAGAACATTGGTATGGAATCTTGGATCAATTGTTGTTGATGCAGCAATAGCCTTAGCAAGTGCTGGTGCAGGTGCTTTTTTGGGCGCCTATTTTGCTTATAAGAAGGAGCGACGACACAGAATTGAAGAAGAGCATATCAAGCAATTATCAGGAGCACGGCGATCTCTGCTGATACTTGGCGCACAGCTAAATGCGCTTATGGCTTATCAGAAAAATGTACTTGATCCAGTCCGGGACAGAGAACCCAGATGGCTGTTTCTTGGATCGTTCACCACAAGAGCATATAAAAATCTAAATCAAAATCTGGGAGATCTTGATTTTTTGTTGGGCACTAACTATGGAAAGTTATGCTTTGACGTTTTGCTTGAAGAAGGCCGTTTCCAATCAGCAGTAGACGTTATCAATGAACGTGCGCGATTCCACGCCGAGACATTCCAGCCAATAATTCACTCTGCACAAGAGCAAAACCGTCCCATCGACACTGAAGATGATGTTGAAAGAGCAGTAGGGCATCTTGTTGCGGGAACTCTAAGAAACTACACAGATCAAGTTTTCAGGCACGTAGATCACACAGTCGAATCACTCTCTAAGGTGAACGAAGAATTACTTGAAGCCCTCAGAGAACATTTCCCAGGGGAGAAACTTACCTTCGCTAAACGCCCCAGTGATCAAGTGTAACCGTCACATTCAAATTAGCTCCGCCCCTTGATCCGACTCGGCGCTAAATCCGCTAGAGAACTTGTGCCAACTTGTTATTCCCCTACCCCACCATCGCAGAGCCCACATAGTGGTAACCGAGCACCCGGGGCGTGGCCGGGATATAGTGGGTGTCGAGGTCGCGCAGGGTGAAGCCGGCGGCTTCGAGCAGGGCGGGCATGTGGCGGTTCATGTTGCAGCCGCCGGCGATGCGCTTCCAGGCCGGGTTCAGGCGGTTCTGCCAGCGATGCACGCCGGGCTCGTGCGAGGCGCCGTGCTCGCAGAACAAGAGGCGGCCGCCGGGCTTGAGCGCGCGGCGCGCGGTCTCGAGCGCCGGGCCGGGCTCGGGGATGGTGCACAGGGTGTAGGTGAACAGGACGGTGTCGATGCTGCCGGCCTCGACCGGCGCCTCGGCGCCGCCCACGGCGTGGAGCTCGACCGGCAGGCCGTGCTCGGCCGCCCGTCGGCGCGCCTTGGCGAGCATCGGCTCGGAGGGATCGACGCCGATCACCGTCTCGAGCCGGCCAGGGTCGTAGAGGCCGAAATTGAGGCCGGAGCCGACACCGATCTCGAGCACGCGGCCCTCCGCCTGCGGCACGACCCTGCTGCGCTCGCGCTGCACCGCCTTCATGCCGCAAGCGAGGTCGAGGCAGTGCGGCAGGATGTATGTCTCGTAGAAGCCCATGACCTTCGTTCCCTGAGCAAGGGTGTCGGGGCGGCCCGAGGTATAGCAGATCGCATCCGTTTCATGTGACCTGCGTCACGCCCCGTCGCGGCGGCGCATGCACGCACTCGCCGCCGGGGCCTTGAGCCGGAGGCGCCGAGGCGGCATAGTCCGCGACCGACAACCGACACGGGCCGCCGGGCACGCCGGCGGGTCTTACGGGAGCACCCGGGACAGAATGAAACTCGCGATACCCAAGGAGTGGCGGACCGGCGAGCATCGCGTTGCGGCATCGCCCGAGTCCGTCAAGAAGCTGATCGACCTGGGCTTCGAGGTCACGGTCGAGAAGGGCGCCGGCGAGGCGGCGGCGGTGACCGACAACGCGTTCAAGGACGCGGGCGCCGCCATCGCGGCCTCTGCCGCCGCGGCGGTCAAGGACGCCGACGTGGTCCTCAAGGTCCAGCGGCCGACCGCCGAGGAGGTCAAGGGCTACAAG
Organism: uncultured Alphaproteobacteria bacterium; assembly: GCA_964569105.1. GTDB lineage: Bacteria > Pseudomonadota > Alphaproteobacteria > CAZMTC01 > CAZMTC01 > CAZMTC01. The sequence goes on from CAZMTC010000026.1 coordinate 24,052, forward strand.
AAGGGCGCCTGGCTGGTCGCGATCATGAATCCCTATGGCGACAAGGCCACGGTCGAGGCCTGCGCGAAGCAGGGCGTGATCGCGTGCGCCATGGAGCTGCTGCCGCGCATCACTCGCGCGCAGGCGATGGACGTGCTGTCGTCGCAGGCCAACCTGGCCGGCTACCGCGCGGTGATCGACGCCACGGCCGAGTACGGCAAGGCCTTCCCTTTGATGATGACGGCGGCGGGCACGGTGCCGCCGGCCAAGGTGTTCGTGATGGGCGCGGGCGTGGCCGGGCTGCAGGCGATCGCCACCGCGCGCCGGCTGGGCGCCGTGGTCTCGGCCACCGACGTGCGCCGCGCCGCGGGCGAGCAGGTCGAGAGCCTGGGCGCCAAGTTCGTCATGGTCGAGACTTCCGAGGACATGGAAACCGAGGGCGGCTACGCCAAGGAGCTGTCCAAGGAGGACCAGAAGCGCCAGCAGGAGCTGGTCGCCGAGCACGTCAAGGGACAGGACGTGGTGATCACCACCGCGCTGATCCCGGGTCGCCCGGCGCCGAAGCTGATCACCAAGGACATGGTCGCCTCGATGAAGCCGGGCTCGGTGATCGTCGACCTGGCCGTCGAGCAGGGCGGCAACTGCGAGCTGTCCGAGCCCGACAAGGTGGTCCAGAAGCACGGCGTGAAGATCGTCGGCTACACCAACTGGGCCTCGCGCGTGGCGGTGAGCACCTCGTCGCTCTATGCGCGCAACCTGGTCAACTTCCTGACCCTGCTGGTCGACAAGGAGAAGAAGGCGATCGCGCCCGACTGGGACGACGAGATCGTCAAGGCGGTGGTGCTGACGCGCGACGGCAAGGTGGTCGGCGACAAGGTCGGTACCGGCGGCACCGCATCGGGCGGCGCCACGGCCAAACGCGCGCCGAGACGCAGGGCGTCGTCGGGTACGAAGAAATCGTCGGCGGCCAAGTCCGGGGGCGCGAAGACGGCGTCGGGCGGCGGCAAGCCCAGCGAGGCCAAGTCGAGCGGGGGCGCCAAGCCGGCCCCGAGTGGCGGCAAGGCCAGTGGCGATAAGACCGGTGGCGCCAAGCCGGCCTCGAGTGGCGGCAAGGCCGGTGGCGAAAAGACCGGTGTCGAGAAGAAGGACGACGGGTCATGAGCGCGCAACAGGTCAAGGACGCCGCCGGCCGGTTGGCCGAGGAGGCGGAGAAACTTTCGGGCCAGGCGAACAAGCTGTCCGAAGAGGCAGGGGCGCTGGAACGCGCGGTCGACGCGCTGGGCACGGCGGCGCAGCAGGCGGGCGGCGGCGTCGCCATCGACCCGCTGGTGCTGGGTCTGACCGTGTTCGTGCTGGCCGTGTTCGTCGGCTATTACGTGGTCTGGCGGGTGACGCCGGCGCTGCACTCGCCGCTGATGGGCGTGACCAACGCGATCTCCTCGGTGATCGTGGTCGGCGCGCTGCTCGCGCTGGGCAAGGGCACGACGACAATGTCCGAGATCTTCGGCTTCCTGGCCGTGGTGCTGGCCTCGGTCAACATCTTCGGCGGCTTCATCGTCACCCAGCGCATGCTCCAAATGTTCCGGAAGAAGAAGTAGGCGACCGATGGATCCGAACCTCTCCGCGCTGCTCTACCTGGTCGCCTCGATCTGCTTCATCCTGGCGCTGCGGGGACTGTCCTCGCCCGAGACGGCGCGCGCCGGCAACGTCTACGGCATCGCCGGCATGCTGATCGCCGTGGTGACGACGGTGCTGGTCATCCCCGGCCTCGTGCGCGGCCTCAACCTCTGGTACATCGTCGTCGGCATCCTGGTCGGCGGCTCGATCGGCACGACCATCGCCGTGCGCATCCAGATGACCGCGCTGCCGCAGCTCGTCGCCGCTTTCCACTCGCTGGTCGGCCTGGCCGCGGTGCTCGTGGCCGCCGCCGCGCTCAACGCGCCCGAGGATTTCGGCATCGCCACGGCCGACGGCATCAAGCTCGCCTCGCTGATCGAGATGTCGATCGGCACCGCCATCGGCGCCATCACCTTCACCGGCTCGGTGATCGCGTTCGGCAAGCTCCAAGGCCTGCTCAGCGGCAACCCGCTGATCTTCCCCTTCCAGCACCCGCTCAACGCACTGCTCGGCATTGCGATGGTGGCGGCGGCCGCATGGTTCGCCGTGACCGGCGACCATTCGGCATTCTGGATCGTCACCGCGATCGCGCTGGCGCTGGGCATCCTCCTGATCGTGCCCATCGGCGGCGCCGACATGCCGGTCGTGATCTCGATGCTCAACTCCTATTCGGGCTGGGCCGCGGCGGGCATCGGCTTCACGCTCCAGAACAACCTCCTGATCATCACCGGCGCGCTGGTCGGCTCGGCGGGTGCCATCCTCTCCTACATCATGTGTAAGGGGATGAACCGCTCGATCTTCAACGTGCTGCTCGGCGGCTTCGGCGGCGACAGCGCGGCGGGCCCGGCGGCGGCCGCCGGCGACCGCTCGGTCAAGTCGGGCTCGGCCGACGACGCGGCGTTCCTGATGGAGAACGCGTCCAAGGTGATCATTGTGCCGGGCTACGGCATGGCGGTGGCGCAGGCGCAGCACGCGCTGCGCGAGATGGCCGACCTGCTCAAGGCCAAGGGCGTCGAGGTGCAGTACGCGATCCATCCGGTGGCCGGGCGCATGCCCGGGCACATGAACGTGCTCCTCGCCGAGGCCCAGGTGCCGTACGACGAGGTGTTCGAGCTCGAGGACATCAACCGCGACTTCGGCCAGACCGACGTCGCCTTCGTGATCGGTGCCAACGACGTCACCAACCCGATCGCCAAGACCGACCCGACCAGCCCGATCTACGGCATGCCGATCCTCGACGTCGAGAAGGCCAAGACGGTGCTGTTCGTCAAGCGCTCGCTGTCACCGGGCTATGCCGGCGTCGACAACGAGCTGTTCTACCGCGACAACACCATGATGCTGTTCGCCGACGCCAAGGCGATGTGCGAGGACATCGTCAAGGCGCTGGACTGAAGCGGCAGCTCCCAGTTGCCAATCCTGTCGCCCCTGGAACAAATCCCTGGCGATAATGATTGTAAGGCGTGAGCGGCGCCTACGCCGCCTCCTCGTTCTCACCAGCGGCGTTGTCGACGATGACCGGGGTCTCGAACAGGCGCAGCTCGGGGTCGGCGCCGTAGCGCTCGCGGATCAGGCCGCGCCAGGTGTCGTCGAAGGCGGCCTCGGCGGCCTCGCGGCTCTCGAACAGGTAGACGCCGCCGCCCGTGCGCTGCTCGTCGTCGTAGAGGTAGTACTTGCGCACGAGGCCGGGCACGTCGCGGTAGCGCGGTGCGCTGTCGCGGAAGGCCTGGGCGGCCTTGTCGCGGGTGACGCCGTCGCCGAGCGGGAAGTTGACGATCGCGGTGATCATGGTGCGGGCCCTCCTGTCGATTCTCGGTGGGAACGAGAATAGACCATCGTTGCCTGTGGCGGAAACGGCACCGGCCCGCTCCCCCACCCGGCCGCCCA
>CAZMTC010000027.1:0-27423 GCA_964569105.1 uncultured Alphaproteobacteria bacterium
TAAATCCGGACAGATCGTGTGCTACATAAACCGGTCATATCGTGTGCTAGCGACAGCGCGGGGTCGCGGCGTTGACTTGGGCCGGCCGTCTCACTATGTTCCTGCCGTTCACGCGGGCGGCCTTGCCGCCGCTTTTTGTTTGGGCCGGCCCGCAGGCCGCCGCATCCATCGAAATGGCCGAACGATGAAAGTCCGCAACTCGCTCAAGTCCGCCAAGAAGCGGGACAAGAACTGCCGCATCGTGCGCCGCAAGGGCCGGGTCTACGTGATCAACAAGTCCAACCCGCGCATGAAGGCGCGCCAGGGCTGACCGACCGGCGCTGTCCTGGTTCGTCGGCGAGCGCGCTATTCCGACGCTCGCCCATGTCTTCGAAAACGCCATCGCAGCGGTGGTCAACGTCTCGGTCGCGTCGACCGCGCCGGTGGAGGCGAACCCGCTGTTCCGCGATCCGTGCGTCCGCTATTTCTTCGACCTGGCGCAGGTGCCGCGCGCGCCGCGGCAGATGAGCGCCGGCGCGGGCGACTTGCGCAACGCGATCGGGCTGATGCGTGCCGGATCGCAGGTCCGCCTCACCCTCCTGCGCGAAGGCGCTCGCGCACACGTGATCGTCGGCATCGGGTGATGTGCCTCCCGCCTCTTGCTGAATGCCCTTGTTTTGGCACAATCGCCCGCAATAGACGGGGTGACACGCACGACCCCGCTTCCAGGGAGGACGCGATGACGAAGCGCCGACTTGATCATACCCTTCTCTGCGCTCTCGCGGCGTTGATCCCGCTCGGCCTGTCCGGTGGCGCTTCGGCGCAGGACGACTGCCGGCTGGGCGAGCCCGGCTGCTCGATCCCCGGCGCCACGATCACGGTCGAGGAGGAAAGCTTTCGGCCGGAGCGCACTGCGTTCGAGGGCGACCGCATCGACATGATCGTCGCCGTCCAGTGCCAGGGCGCCCCCGGCATGGTGCCGATGGACCTCTACTTCTATTCCGCTTCCGAGAACGAGCTGGGCGGGCCGTTCACGGGCAGCGAGGCTCAGTGGCGCCGTCTGGTCGGGCAACAGACGGACATCGGCAGCTTCGCGCTGCCGGCGATCGAATGCCGGTTTCCTCAGCAGGTGCGTTACACCACCGCCGCCGTGGGCCAGTACGCCGGCACCTACTACGTCACCGCCTGCCTGGACACCGCGCTGATCTCCGATGCGGCCCAACGCTGTACCGCGCCGCTCGAGGTCTCGGTCCAGCCGCGCCCGCGGCCCGACGTCGCGGTCGACCTGTCGGTCGACAAGCTCGAGGCGGCCTCGGGCGAGGTCGTCGAGCTGTCCGTGGCCGGATCCAATGTCGGCGAGGCGTACATGGCCGAGGGCTTCGTCGACGTGCTGTGGTCGCGCGACCAGCTCTGGGACGGCCGCAACGACAACCGCATCCAACTCGTGCCGCTCAAGCCGCTGCAGCCCGGCGAGGGATTCCGCACCTCGGTCGAGCATGTCATCGAGGCCGGCCGCGGCGAAATCTTCTACCATGCCTGCGCCATCGGCGTGATCGGCCGGGAGAACGCCTCGACCGAACGCGTCCTGGCCAACAACTGCTCCGAGACGCTCTCGCTCACCGTGCGCTGAACGGCTGCGCCTCCGGCGCGGCCGCAGGCCGCCGGGAATAGCACCCCCGCAACCTCCACCTTCACATCGCCCCCCGCGCTCCTTACCCTTAAGCCAAAGGACAGGAGCGAAGGCCCGCCCCCATGAAAATGCCCGACCCCGACCAGTCGGTCCTCGCGCGGCGCAAGGACATCGTCGCCGCATTGCGGCGCATCGTGCCCGACGACGAGGGCGTGATCGCGTCGGAAGAGGAGCTGCGCGCCTACGAGTGCGACGGCCTCTCGGCCTACCGCCAGGTGCCGATGGTGGTGGTGCTGCCCGAGACGGTCGAGGAGGTCGCAGCGGTGCTGCGCTACTGCCATGCGGAGGGTATCAAGGTGGTGCCGCGCGGCGCCGGCACCTCGCTCTCGGGCGGCGCGCTGCCGCTCGCCGACGGTGTCGTGCTCGGCCTGGGCAAGTTCAACCGCGTGCTCGAGATCGACTACGACAACCGGTGCGCCGTGGTGCAGCCGGGCGTCACCAATCTGGGCATCACCAAGGCGGTCGAGGCCGACGGCTTCTACTACGCCCCCGACCCGTCGTCGCAGATCGCCTGCACCATCGGCGGCAACGTGGCCGAGAACTCGGGCGGCGTGCACTGCCTCAAATACGGCCTGACCACCAACAACCTGCTCGGCGTCGAGATGGTGACGATGGACGGCGAGGTGGTGCGCTTCGGCGGCAAGCATCTCGACGCGGCCGGCTACGACCTGCTCGGCCTGGTCACCGGCTCGGAAGGGCTTCTCGGCGTCATCACCGAGGTCACGGTGCGTCTCCTGCGCAAGCCCGAAACCGCGCGCGCCGTCCTGCTCGGCTTCCCGTCCAACGAGGCGGCGGGCGACTGCGTCGCCGCGATTATCGCCGCCGGCATCGTGCCCGGCGGCATGGAGATGATGGACAAGCCCGCGATCCACGCCGCCGAGGACTTCGTCCGGGCCGGCTACCCGCGCGACGTCGAGGCGCTCCTGATCGTCGAGCTCGACGGGCCCGAGGTCGAGGTCGACTATCTGGTCGAGACCGTGCAGACGCTGGCCGAGGACAAGGGTGCCACGGTGATGCGCGTGTCCCGGACCGACGAGGAGCGCGAGCGGTTCTGGGCCGGCCGCAAGGCCGCCTTCCCGGCGGTGGGCCGCATCTCGCCCGACTACTACTGCATGGACGGCACCATCCCGCGCCACGAGCTGCCCAAGGTGCTGTCGCGCATTCGCGAGCTCGAAGGCAAGTACGGGCTCAGGGTCGCCAACGTGTTCCACGCCGGCGACGGCAACCTTCACCCGCTGATCCTCTACGATGCCAACAACCCCGGCGAGCTCGAGAAGACCGAGGAATTCGGCGCCGAGATCCTCAAGCTGTGCGTCGAGGTGGGCGGCGTGCTCACCGGGGAGCACGGCGTGGGCGTGGAGAAGCGCGACCTGATGGGCACCATGTTCACCGAGGACGATCTCAACCAGCAGCAGCGCGTCAAGTGCGCCTTCGATCCCGGCGGACTGCTCAATCCGGGCAAGATGTTCCCGACGCTGCACCGCTGCGCCGAGCTCGGTCGCGTCCACGTCCACGGCGGGCAGGCCCGCTTTCCCGACCTGCCGCGGTTCTGAGCGGGAGGAGGCGGCGTCGCCCGGAGACCGGCCGCAGCCGAGCCAGATCGCGACCGGTCGCTGGCGCACCGCCGGCGCCGCCGGTCTCTCGCTCGCGGTCCACGCGCTGATCGTCGCGCTGATCGTCTTCGACCTGGCCCTGCCGAACGCCGCACCGAGGCCCGCGCCGCCGCGCGCGATCCCGGTCGAAATCGTCGCCGCCGCACCCGAGCCGCCCGAGAAGGCGCCGCCCGTCCCCGAGGCCGCCAAGCCCGAAGTGGCCGAGCCGCAGCCCGAGCCGGAGCCCGAGCTGGAGCCGGCGGAGAAGGAGACGCTGGCCGAGGCGGAGGCCGAAGAGCCGAAGGAACCGAAGGAACCGCTCCCCGAGCCCGCTCCAGAGCCGCCGCCGCCCGAGAAGGTCGCGCCCGAGCCAATACCCATGCCCGAGCCGCCCACCCAGGAGGCGGCCAAGCCGCCGCCCGACCAGCCGGTCTACCCAGGCCGTTTCGAGGGCGATTGGGTACTCGAGCCGCTCGAGGTCGATGTCGGCCACCGCTGCGGCTGGGCCACCATCACCGGCGCCATGCGGCTCGAGAAGAAGGTCGGTCCAGGCACCTGGCGCGGCGTCCTGCGCACCACGATCCGCTGGGCGCTGTGCCAGCCGGAGGGAGCGCGCTACGACATCACCCTGCGCGTCGATCCCGACGGCACCGTGACCATGACCGGCTCCGGCGGCTTCGTCGATCGCGGTGTCATGGAAGGCGACCTCATGGTCCTGCGCGACGACTACGGCCGCTCTGTGTGGCGCAGGAGATAGGGCGGGGAAGCGGGCTGGTGCAGCACCAGGGCGCGGCCGCGCTGCCTTTCAGTCGGAGACAGAGCCCACATACCTTGCCGATGTCCCCACCCCCTGCTACTTCCCGGCCGATGGCCGAAACCCTGCAACCCGCCACCCCTGCGCACGTCCTCGATGCCGTGCGCTGGGCGATGGCCGAGGAAACCCCGCTCGAGCTGCTCTCCGGCGCCACCAAGCGCGGCTACGGCCGCCCGGTCCAGGCGGCGCATTCGCTCGACCTTTCCCGCCTCTCCGGCATCGACCTCTACGAGCCCGAGGAGCTGGTGCTGCGGGCGGGCCCCGGCACGCCTATGGCCGAGATCGAGGCCGCGCTGGCCGAGGCCGGGCAGATGCTCGCCTTCGAGCCCGCCGATCTCGGACCGCTCTACGGCCACGAGCGCGGGCGCCAGACGCTCGGCGGGGTGATCGCCGCCAACCTCTCGGGCCCGCGCCGCATCAAGGCCGGCGCCGCGCGCGACCACCTGCTCGGCTTCGAGGGCGTGTCGGGCCGCGGCGAGGCGTTCAAGTCCGGCGGCCGCGTGGTGAAGAACGTCACCGGCTACGACCTGTCCAAGCTCATGGCCGGCTCGCTCGGCACGCTCGCCGCGCTGACGCAGGTCACGGTCAAGGTGCTGCCCGCGCCCGAAGCGGTGCGCACCGTGCTCGTCCCCGGTCTCGACGAGGTCCGAGCCGTCGCGGCCATGGCTGCCGCGCTCAACAGCCCGCACGAGGTCTCGGCTGCGGCGCACCTGCCGGCCTCCGTGGCCGCGCGCTGCTCGCTCGCTGCCGTGCGCGAGCCCGGTGCAGCCGTCACCGCGCTGCGCGTCGAGGGGCCGGCGCCCTCGGTCGAGCACCGCGCCAAGGCGCTCCGGGACATGCTCGGCACCGGAGGCTCGACCGCCGAGCTCACCGGCGCCAGCTCGGAGGCGTTCTGGCGCGAGGTGCGCGATGTCGCCCCGCTGCTGCCCGACCCCGATCGTCTGGTCTGGCGCCTTTCGGTGCCGCCGGCCGCCGGCGCCGCAGTCTATCCCGGCCTGCCCGGCATGGGCGAGGCCTATCTCGACTGGGGCGGCGGCCTGATCTGGCTCGCGCTGCCGGCTTCTCCGGACGGCCTCGCCGAGGCCGTGCGCGCCACAATCGCCGAGTGCGGCGGCCACGCCACGCTGATGCGCGCGCCCGACGATGTCCGGGCCGCCGTCCCTGTGTTCCAGCCGCTCGAGCCCGCGGTGGCGGCGCTCTCCGCCCGCCTCAAGGAGCAGTTCGACCCGCGCGGCGTGCTCAACCCCGGCCGCATGACCGCAGGGGCGTGACATGCAGACCCGCTTCACCCCCGAGCAGCGCGAGCGCCCCGACATTCAGGCAGCGGACCCGATCCTGCGCGCCTGCGTCCATTGCGGCTTCTGCACCGCGACCTGCCCGACCTACGTCCTGCTGGGCGACGAGAACGACAGCCCGCGCGGCCGCATCTACCTGATCAAGGAGATGCTGGAGCGTGACCAGAACGCGTCCGACACGGTGGTCAAGCATATCGACCGCTGCCTGAGCTGCCTCGCCTGCATGACCACCTGCCCGGCCTCGGTCCACTACATGCACCTGGTCGACCTGGCGCGCGAGCGGATCGAGGAGACCTATACGCGCCCGCTGCCCGACCGGCTGCTGCGCCGCCTGCTCGCCGCGGTGATGCCCTATCCCGCGCGCTTTCGCTGGCTGATGGCGCTGGGCGCGCTGGCCAAGCCGCTGGCGCCGCTGATGCCGGCCCGGCTGGCCGCCGCGCTGCGTTTGGCGCCGGCGCGCCTGCCGCGCCGCTCGCGCATGGAGGAGCCGCAGCTGTTTCCGGCACAGGGCCCGCGCCGCCGGCGCGTGGCGCTGCTCGCCGGCTGCGTCCAGAACCCGCTCGCGCCGCAGATCAACGAGGCCACGGTCCGCCTGCTCACCCGCCTCGGCTGCGAGGTGGTGACCGCCGACGGCGCCGGCTGCTGCGGCTCGCTCGCCCACCATATGGGCCGCACCGACGAGAGCCACGCCGCCGCCCGCGCCAATGTCGACGCCTGGCTGGCCGAGAAGGGCCGCGGCGGCCTCGACGCCGTCGTGATCAACGCCTCGGGCTGCGGCACCACGGTCAAGGACTACGGCTACATGCTGCGCCTCGACCCGGCCTACGCGGACAAGGCCGCCGAGGTCTCGGCGCTGGGTCGCGACGTCACCGAGCTGGTTGCTGAGCTGTGGGAGGAAACCGGCTGGCGGCCCGACGCGCCTTCGGGCATGGCCGTCACCTACCAGTCCGCCTGCTCGATGCAGCACGGCCAGGGCCTGGCCACGCTGCCCCGCAGCCTGCTCCAGCGCGCCGGCTACGCCGTGCGCGAACCCGCCGAGGCCCATCTCTGCTGCGGCTCGGCCGGCGTCTACAACATCATGCAGCCGACGCTCGCGACGCAGCTCCGCGACCGCAAGGCCGCCGCCATCGCCGCCACCGAGCCCCGGGCCGTCGCCACCGGCAACATCGGCTGCCTGATGCAGCTCGCCCCCGCTCTCGACGCGCCGGTCGTCCACACGGTCGAGCTTCTCGACTGGGCCTCGGGCGGCCCGAAACCCAGCGCGCTGAGATAGCGGCACTGCCTCGGGCACTCATTCGCAATTCCGTTGGAATGCTGCGTTCAGACGCCATGCAGGCTCCGCGCCAATCGCCGTCGCGGCGGACCGAAAGCGGAGCGATCTTCCGGTCCTCGTATCAGTCGGCCAATGGCTGGCGCAGGAACTCGTAGCGGTCGGCGGAGTTGATCACGACCTCGAACCGGTCGCGCTCGCGCGCCAGGACCAGTGGCACGCCGATCCCTGCGTCGCCCAGCGCCCAGACCTTGCGGTAGAGATCGCCCAGCGAGCGCACCGCCTGGCCGGCGACGCCGAGCACGATGTCACCCGCGCGCACCCCCGCGCGTTCGGCGGGCCCGCCGGAAAGGATGCCGGCGACCACCAGGTGCCGGCCGGCCTCGGCGGTGAACATCCCCAGCCAGGGCCGCGGCGCGCGGTCGAGCGGCGGCAGGCCGCCGGGCTCGGGCAGCACCTCGTCGAGCGGGTCGATCGGGATGAACATGTTGCCGGGCAGCGGGGGGCCGCCGTCCTCGACAGCGTCCTCCACGTAGAGCGAGCCCAGCCCCACCAATGCGCCGTCCATGTTCAGGAGCGCCGCCCCGCTCCACGCCATGTGTACCGGCGCGGTGAAGAACGCTTCGTCCAGCAGGTACTCCCAGTACCCGGCGAACTCGCGACGCGAGACCAGCGCGTTGCCCGCCGCGCGGGATCGCCCGCCATAGGCGGCGACTACCACCGGGTCGCCCGCGGCGCAGGCGCCCGAACTGCCCACGCGCACTGGCGGGGCGTCCTCGAGCGCGCTGTCCGCCCGGACCAGCCCGAAGCCGGTCTCGTAATCGTACGCGACCACCTGGGCATCGACCGTTTGGCCGCCGAGCGTCGTCAGCCGCACGGCGGTCGCCTCGAGGACGAGATAGCCGATGGTCAGCACCAGCCCGTCATTGTCGAGCACGATGCCCGTGCCCTCGCGCTGGGTGCCGAGCAGCGCGGCGGTGTAGACGTCGGCCGGGGTCACCGCCTCGACATGAACCAGTCCGGCCATGGCACGGTCCAGGTCGAAAGGCAGCGTCTGCAGGTCGGGCAACTCGACCGAGCGCAGTGCCGGATGCGTCAGGTGCATCAGCCGCTGGGCGCTTTCGCCGTTGGCGCGTCCGAGGTCGCTCATCTCGTAATCTGCCGGGTCGCGGAAATGGGATGTGACAAGCCTAGCACCGGCACCGCGCCGCTGAACAGGGGCGGGGTAGCCGAGCGCCGGTTCCGGAACCATACTCACGGCATGTCCCGGATTTTCGCCATCCTGACTCTCGTTCTCTTGGCCGCGCCCGTGGTTGCGGACGGCCAGGACGATCCGCGACTCGACGATCTATTCGCGCGACTGCAGGCGACCGAGGACCCGGCCAGGGCCGGCGGGCTGGCCGCGTCGATCTGGGAGATCTGGACCACGGCCGAGGACGACGAGGCGCAGGCGCTGATGGATCGCGGTGAGGGGCTGATCGCCACGGGCCGCGCGGAGGCCGCCATTGAGGTCTACGACGAGCTGGTCGAAATGCGCCCCGGCTGGGCCGAGGCCTGGAACAAACGCGCCACCGCCCATTACATGGCCGGCAACTACGCCGCCTCGGTCGCCGACATCCAGAAGACGGTGGAGCGCGAGCCGCGACACTTCGGGGCATGGTCGGGGCTCGGCCTGATCTACATGCGGCGCGGCCAGCACGAAGCCGCGCTGCGCGCCTTCGAGAAGGCGCTCGAGCACAATCCCCACGCCGGCGGCGCCCGGGCCAACGCCGAGGCTATGCGCGAACGGCTCGAGAAGGAGCGGATCTGAGGCGCGACGCCATGTGCCCGCGGCATGGCGCCGGGCCGCCTTGCGCGCATGGCGGGCGCGACCAGGGCGGGCTAGAGTGCGCGCCGTAGCGGGGGAGGGCTCATGGCGCGCAGCACTTGGCTGGTCATCATCTTCGGCGGGCTGATCATGTTCCTGGCGCTGGGCATCCGCCAGGGTTTCGGCCTGTTCCAGAACCCGATGACCGCCGAGTTCGGCTGGGGCCGCGAGACCTTCGCGCTGGCGATCGGCATCCAGAACTTCTTCTGGGGGCTGGCGCAGCCGGTCACCGGCGCCGTCGCCGAGCGCTTCGGCCCCGCGCGCGTGCTGTTCGTGGGCGCGCTGGTGTTTTCGGCCGGCCTGTTGCTCACCGCCTATGCCGAGGCCGAGTGGATGCTGCACACGGGCCTCGGCCTGCTGGTCGGCCTCGCGCTGTCCGCGGTCAGCTTCGCGGTGATCCTCGGTGCGGTGGGCAAGGCGGCGTCGGTGCAGAACCGATCAATGGCACTGGGCATCGCCAGCGCGATCGGCTCGTGCGGCCAGTTCGCCATGGTCCCGGGCACGGGCGTGCTGATCGGCGGCATCGGCTGGTCGGACACCATGCTGCTGCTCGCCGCCGGGCCGTTGCTCATGCTGCCGCTCGCGCTCACCTTCGTGGGCAAGGGAGCCAGCGCCGGACCGGGCGCGCTCGATCTGGAGGCGCCCGAGCAAAGCATCCGCGCGGCGCTGGCCGAGGCCGGGCGGCACAAGGGCTACTGGCTGCTGAGCGCCGGCTTCTTCGTCTGCGGCTTCCACGTCACTTTCATCCTCACCCATCTGCCCTCGGCGATCGTCGACAGCGGGCTCGGCATCGAGCTGGGCGCGATTGCGCTCTCTATCATCGCGCTGTTCAACATCTTCGGGTCCTATCTGGCCGGCGTGCTCGGCGGCCGCTACCGCAAGAAATACGTCCTGTCGATGCTCTACCTCGCGCGCTCGGGCGTCATCGCTGCCTACCTGGCGATGCCGGTGAGCGAGACCTCGGTGCTGATCTTCGCCGCCGCCATCGGCGTGCTGTGGCTGTCCACGGTGCCGCTGACCAACGGGCTCGTGGCCGAGATCTTCGGTACCCGGCACATGAACATGCTGTTCGGCATCGTGTTCTTCTCGCACCAGGTCGGCGCACTGCTCGGCGTCTGGCTCGGCGGGCTTTTCTACGACGCGACCGGCTCCTACGAGATGGTCTGGCTCCTCGCCATCGCGCTCGGCCTGTTCGCCGCCGTGGTGCACTGGCCGATCACCGACGAGCCGGTACGCCGCGGCGCGCCGGCGTCGGCCCGCTGAGTTCCGCACGCGTCCGAAGCGGCTACGCCGCGGCCTGTATCTCTTCGAGCCGCCCCGTCTCGACGTCGTAGACGAAGCCGCGCACCGGGATCGCGTCGGGGATCCAGGGATGCGAGCGGAGCTTGCGCACCTGTCGCCGCACATTGCCCGCCACGTCATCGAAGGCGTGGAACACGTCCGGCGCCACGACCGCCTGACCGGTCTGGCTCTCGAGCCGGGTCAGCAGGTCGGTGTCGTCGAACGTGAGCATGCCGCAATCGGTGTGGTTGATGACCATGACCTCCTCGGTGCCCAGGAGGTGGTGTGAAATGACCAGCGAGCGCAGCGCGTCGTCGGTTACGATACCGCCGGCATTGCGCACGATGTGAGCGTCGCCTGTCTCGAGCCCCAGCATCTCCTCGACGGTGAGGCGCGCATCCATGCACGCGACCACGGCCAGCTTGCGCCGTGGCGGCATGGCCAGGCCGCCCTTGTCGAACCGTTCGGCATAGGTTCGGTTGGCGTCGAGGACAGCGTCGATGATGCTCATGGGTCGCTCCGTGTCAGGATTGATACCCCGTCTAAATGATGTGCTTCCCGACAAACAACAGATCAAGAAAGTATTTTCAGCCGACGTGTCGGCCACCCAGTCGACGCTCTGACGGGAAGTTGATTTGTCTGGATCGAGGTGCAGCTCTTATCTTGTTCCGCAATATTTGATCGTGGAGACCATTACATGCTGATCCGGAAAACACCGGGGTGGGCGTTGCCCGGGAGTGCGGCGACGCCCGAAAGCGTATTCCACCAACGGCGGGCCTTGATCAAGGGAATGGCCGCCGGCTCGATACTGGCGGCCGGATCGGGCGTGTTCGGCGCGGCGCTCGCCGCCGAGGAGGAAGGCCCCGCGCCCGACCCGTCGGCGCATCTTTATCCCGTCGAACGCAACACGCGCTACCAAGTCGATCGCGCGATCACCGACGAGTACACCGCTATCCACTACAACAACTTCTACGAGTTCGGCTCGCACAAGAAGATCTATCTTGCCGCCCAGGAGTTGAAGATCCGCCCCTGGGAGGTCGCCTTCGACGGCATGGTCGAGAAACCGTTCAAGGTCGGCATTGACGAACTTTTGCAGAAGATGCCGCTCGAGGAGCGGGTCTACCGCTTCCGCTGCGTCGAGGCGTGGGCGATGACCGTGCCGTGGAGCGGTTTCCCGATGGCCGAGTTGGTCAAGATGGCCCGGCCGCTGTCGGGCGCGAAGTACGTGCGGATGGAGACCTTTCACGACCCGGAGATGGCCAAGGGCCAGAAGGCGTTCTGGTATCCCTGGCCCTATATCGAGGGCCTCACCATCGCGGAGGCGACCAACGAGCTCGCCTTCATGGTCACCGGGCTCTACGGCAAGCCCGTGCCGCGCCAGAACGGCGCGCCGCTGCGCCTGCACGTCCCATGGAAATACGGGTTCAAGTCGCTCAAGTCGATCGTCCGTTTCACCTTTACCGACGAGCGGCCGGTGTCGTTCTGGGAGGATGTGCAGGGCAATGAGTACGGTTTCTGGGCGAACGTGAATCCAGAAGTGCCGCACCCGCGCTGGAGCCAGGCGAGCGAGGAGGTGCTGGGCACCGGCGAGCGGGTGCCCACGCTGAAGTGGAACGGCTACGGCGAATTCGTCGCCCACTTGTACGAGGGCATGGAAGACGAGCGGCTGTTTATGTAACGCTACGCTCGAGCGCCGCTCGCCGGGCGAGGCGGGCTGCCGAAAGAAAAATGACCGGGCCGTGGGAACGGCCCGGTCGAGGGAACAGGGAGGCTTACGTCTGGGAGACGCAGGGTCCCGAAGGACCCGAAGAAACGGGGCGGGGGGCCCCGTTTCCGAGCGGGAACGCCTGGGTAGGGCGTCAGCGCCCGCTCTAGATGCTGCAATGCAGCATGGTGATTCCGAACATGGACCCGACCGCGTCGAATTCCAAGACGCGATTCACGGATCACGTGTATAGGAGCGATGCGCCATCCGCATGGCTTTGGGCCCGCCTGACCGCATACGGCGGCGAGACCTGCGATTTGCGCTCAGAACCGCGACTGGGCGATCTTCGAGATCAGGAAATCGCGGAACACTTCGACCCGAGTGGAGTTGCGCAGCGCCTCCGGGTACACGAAATACGTGTCCAGGGAGAACGCGGACAACTCGGGCAGCACCCGCACCAGCTTGCTCTCCTCGGAAATCAGGTAGTCGGGCAGCGAAGCGATTCCCATGCCCGCCTGCACGGCGCGGTAGATGCCGTAGGCGCTGTTGACACGGAACGCCGCACGCCGCTCCTGTCCGTTCGCCAGGCCGGCGGTGAGCAGCCAGTTGACGCCTTGGAAGGGCGGGCGCGGGTTGTCGCCGAACACCAGGATGCGGTGTTGCTCCAGATCGTCGACCGAGCGCGGAATACCGTGCCGCTCCAGATAGGACGGCGCGGCATAGACGTGAAAGTGCACGGTCATCAGCTTGCGCTGGATCAGGTCCGGCTGGCGCGGCGCGCCCATGCGGATGGCTACGTCGGCCTCGCGCATGGTCAGGTCGAGCTCCTCGTCGGCGACGATCAGCGATACCTCGATATCGGGATAGAGTTCGATGAATTCGCGCATGCGCGGCGTCAGCCAGGTCGAGCCAAGGCCTACCGAGGTGGTGATCCGCAGGGGCCCACTTGGCCGCTCGCGGCTCTCGTTCAACCGGGCCTCGGCCGACGACAGCTTGGTCGCTATGTCGCGGACGGTACGGTGAAGCAGCTCGCCCTGCTCGGTCAGCACCAGGCCGCGGGCGTGGCGGTGGAACAGGGTCGTGCCGAGGCTCTCCTCGAGCGCGCTGATCTGCCGGCTGACCGCCGACTGCGACAGGCGCAGCGTCTCGCCGGCATGGGTGAAGCTGCCGGCATCGGCGACCGCGGCGAAGATGCGCAGCTTGTCCCAGTCCATCGTCATGGTCCTACCGCCCGAGCGCAGCCGAGCCGCGCGTCACTCCGCCGCGATGCTGGCCGAGTCCTCTTGCTCGGCCAGATGTTTCTCGGCCTCGAGCGCGGCCATGCAGCCGAGCCCCGCGGCGGTGACCGCCTGGCGGTAGACCTTGTCGGTGACGTCGCCGGCCGCGAATACGCCGGGCACGCTCGTCGCTGTCCTGCCCGGCTCGACCAGGATGTAGCCCTCGTCGTCCATCTCGACCTGGCCCTCGAACACCTTGGATGCTGGGTCGTGGCCGATTGCGACGAACACACCGTCGGCCGACCGCTCGGTGATCTCCCCGGTCTTGACGCTGCGCAGCTTCGCGCCGGTCACGGCGGGCGGGTTGTCCGTGCCCAGGATCTCGTCGAGCACCGTGTCCCAGACGACCTCGATCTTCGGGTTCTTGAACAGCCGGTTCTGCATGATCTTCTCGGCGCGCAGTTCGTCGCGGCGGTGCACCAGCGTCACCTTGGAGGCGTGGTTGGTCAGGTACAGCGCCTCCTCGACCGCGGTGTTGCCGCCGCCGATCACCATCACCTCGCGGTCGCGGAAGAAGAAGCCGTCGCAGGTGGCGCATGCTGAGACGCCCATGCCGCGGAACTTCTCCTCGCTCTCCAGCCCCAGCCAGCGCGCCTGGGCGCCGGTGGCGATGATCAGCGCGTCGCCGGTGTAGACGTCGCCCGAATCGCCCACGGCGCGGAATGGCCGCCGGCTCAGGTCGACCTCGACGACCAGGTCGTGGGTCATCGTGGTGCCCACGTTCTCGGCCTGCAGGCGCATCTGCTCCATCAGCCACGGCCCCTGGATCACGTCGGCGAAGCCGGGATAGTTCTCGACGTCCGTGGTGATGGTCATCTGCCCGCCGGGCTCCATGCCCATCACCATGTGCGGGGCGAGGCCCGCGCGCGCCGCGTAGATCGCGGCGGTGTACCCGGCGGGGCCGGAGCCGACGATGAGGACCCGTGCGTGGTGATGCTCGCTCATGCCATCCTCCATATCCCGCGATTCGCCCCGGCGCGCCTCGCGCGAATAACTAAGTCCGCTGGACCGGCCATGCAAGCCATGCATGGCAAGTTCGGACGAGCGGCCGCAATACCGCGGGATCGCGTCAGAAGCCGAACATATGGTCGAAGCTGAATGCCACGCCGTCGCGGATCAGCCCGTGGTAGCCGAACAGCCGGCACGTAGTGTCGCGCACGATGACGTAGCCGCCGTCCGCTGCGCGGCGCAGCTCCGCTCCGTCGAACATCTCCGACGCCCGCCACAGCAGCGAGCCCGAGCACGGAATCGCGACCTCGCGGCAGGCGATCCCGGTGCCGTCGGCGGCGTGGAGCTGCAGCCTGGTGTCGGAGGTCGCGTGCCAGGGGGTCGAGGCCGGGTAGATGAGATGGCACAGCGTGTCCGTGCCGTCCTCGCCCAGACGCAGGAACAGCCGGGTCGAAAGCCCCGGCGGCCGACCGGCGTAGGATTGGGGCTCGTTCCCATAGGTCAGCACGGTGTTGAAGATGTGCGTGCCGAACGAGGTTTCGGCGGCGTGCCCGCTCGTCCGGTCCTCGTAGCGGAACAGGCCATGGAGCCAGCCGTCGGCCTCGCCGCCCGCCGAGAAGTCGTAGACCAGTTCCATGTGGCCGTAGCCGCTGGGCAGCGCCCCGTTGCCGCCGATCAACTCGCCCATCTCCACCGCCACGCTGTCGGCGCGGTCGAGATTGCCGATGAAGTGGTGATGTACTAGCCGTCCCGAGGCGTCGTGCAACAACACCGCGACGGGTAGCCGGGTCTGCCCGGTCGCCATCGGCGTCGGCAGCACCGAGCTGGCGAAGCGGTCGACCGGCAGGATCGGCGCGGGCAGCAGATAGGCCTTGCCCATCAGGTTGGAGATTTCCGGGATGCGCGGGTCGGGCTCGAGGTCCTCGCGCTCGACGTTCGGGTGCGCGATGCGCAGCCGGCCGTCATGCCTGCGCACTTCGTAGCGCGGCCGTACAAAGTACTTGCCGGCCCGTATTTCGATCTGCTGCGGCCAATGTGCCGCGGGCAGCAGCTCGCGGGTGTCGAGCGGATAGGAGCCGTAGGCCGGGATGCGCTCGTCCAGCCAGGCGACCCGGTCGTCGCCCATCAGGTTGAGCCCGATCTCGCCCCGCTCGATCGGGCAGGGATGGCTGTTCTGGACCCACAGGACGACGTCCTCGTCCGCCGCCGGCGCGGGCAGGCCGGCGTAGCGGTCGGCGGGCCAGGCGTTGGCGTCGTGGGTGCACGACAGCACCTCGGGCGCGTCGCCGTAGGTGTCGAGCGCGTACTTGACCACGTCGTGGCCCGCGATGCCGACGACGTGCATGAAAAGCTGGCCGGTGAACTCGCCCAGCCCGTGGGTCTCGCGCACCTCGGCGCTGTCGATGACCACGCCGGTGACGCCGTCCGCCAACGGCTTGCGCCATTGGGCCAGCACCGCACCGTCGGCGCCGAACAGGCAGCACCAGAGCGCCACGCCGGTGGCGCCGTAGCCGGCCCAGTAGTTCGCCGTGACCACCCGCGTATGATGGCCGCCGCCCTCGCGGAAGAACGCGTAGTTGGTGGCGAAGTTGAGCGGGTCGAGGTAGGTGCCGGGCCGCGTCAGCATGTCGTCCGGAATGCGCATCGCGTCCAGGCTGATCGTGTCCGCGCCTTGCGGCAGCAAGTGGCGGATGTGGTCGATCAGGCGGCCGGCGTCATAGGCAACGACGAACACCGTTGCGGCGCCGCTGCCCGGCAGCTCGGTGACCGGCTCGGTGGTGCGGCCGAGCACGGTCCTGCCCATCTCCGCTATGTCCTGGACATAGACGCCCGCGATGTCGAGGCCCGACAGGTCGTAGAGTTCGGCAAACGATCCGGCATGGCCCACGGGGTCGTAGACGGCCACGGGGCCGGCGGCCGCCAGCCGCTCGACCAGCGCGCGCGCCTTGGGCGCGGCCAGCGGGTGGCCCAGCGCCTTGAAGAAGCTCATGCCGCCGGTGAGGTTGGAGAAGGTCTCGATCCTCAGTCCCATCGGCTCCCACCGTTCCGGGTCGATCGCATGTGTCCGGTTATACCGGTTTTGGGCGTGGCGGCCAGGGGCCCGTCACGCCGCGCACAGCCGTCCAATGCGCCGCCAGACCTCGGCGGCGGCGCGCGCGGTATCGTCGGGCGGCTCGTAGGACCAGCTCTCGAGCCGCCCCTCGAAGCGCCGCGTGATGCCTGCCCGGCGCAGATTGTCGTGGAACCCGTCGATCCTGCGCGACCGCCCCTCCAACTCGGCGACATAGACGGGCTTGCCGGTCGACACCGCCTCCGATGCCATCGAGACCGAGTCGTTGGTCACCACGATCGCATCGGCGGCGGCCAGATAGCCGAAATACGGGTTCTCGCCGGTGCCGTCCCAGATCTCGGCCGGGGCGCCGGCGAGCGCCTCGCGCAAGATCGCCTCGTTTCCGGCCCCGGTGCGGCGCGAGGGCGTCACCATCAGCCCGGCGCCGTGTTCGTCGCACAGTCGCCGCAACCGGCCGGCGAGCGAGCGGGTGCCTTCGGCGGTCAGCAGGTGGCGGTTGTTCGAGCCGCCGATCAGCACCGCCACCCTGGGCCGGGGCAGGTGGTCGAAGCGGCCGGCGAAGGCGCTCGCCGCCGCGGCAAGCCGCTGCTGCGTCACCCGGTGCACGGCGGCGCGCGTCGCGATCACGTTGGGCCCGTGCGTGCCGTCGTGCTCCGGCACCACCACCAGATCGAACCAGTCGAGCGGTACCGGCGGCGTCTGGATGTGAACCAGGAAGGTCGCGCCGCCATTGGCCCGCTTGATCGCGCGGCCGATGGGCACGGCGCGCTTGCCGCAGGTGATCACCAGCTCCGGCCAGGGCGGCGCGACCGGATCGGCGCCGGGGCCGAGCGAGGCGAGCGGCGCCGGCCACAGCCGCGGCGGCAGCCAACGCCAGGGCGCGCGCGGCCGGGTGGCCTTGACCACCGGCGCCAGTCCCATCGCCTCGGCCAGCCCGACAGCCTGGTTACGCATGCCGACATGTCCTTCGGTCACGGCCCAGCACAGGATCTTTGGCGGCGGCGCGGCGGGGATCATGGGGCGACTATGGCAGCGCCGCGCCGCGCCCGGCAAGGCAGCCCCATCACTTGTAATTTTATTGCGCCACGGCATATCATCGCGCACCTTTGCGGGGTTCCGGTGCGATGGGGAGAGCGTCCGTGTCCCAAGTCAAGCTCGACAAGATCGACCTGCGGATCCTGCGCGACCTGCAGGCCGACGGCCGCATGACCAACGTCAAGCTCGCCGAGCGAGCCGGCATCTCCGCACCGCCTTGCCTGCGCCGGGTGCGTGCGCTCGAGGAGGCCGGCTTCATTACCGGCTACCACGCCGAGCTGGCGGGGGAGAAGCTGGGCTACGAGGTGGCCTTCTTCGCGCTGGTCGGCCTCGACAGCCAGTCGGACTCGGTGCTCTCCGAGTTCGAGGAGCGCATGCGCGGCTGGCCCGAGGTGCGTGAGTGCCACATGTGCCGCGGCCCGGACGATTTCGTGCTCAAGGTGGTCGCGCGCAACACCGCCCATGAGAACGAGCTGACCGAGCGCCTGACCGCCGCCCCGCATGTGTCCACCGTGCGCACGGTGCAGGTGATCCGGGTGTCGAAGCAGGAGCCGGGCGTGCCGGTGGACATGGAGTAGGGGACGTACGTGCCGGGCCTGTGCGGCCGGGCTGCGCGGACGCACCCGCCCATCGCTCGGCAACCGTCCCTACTTGTAGTGGACCTTGACGATCTCGTAGCTCTTCGAGCCACCCGGGGTCTCGACCTCCACGGTATCGCCGACCTCCTTTGAGACCAGCGCGCGGCCGAGTGGGGACGTAATCGACATCAACCCCTCGTTGATGTCGGCTTCGTCCGAGCCGACGAGCTGATAGGTCTTCTCTTCGTCGGTGTCCTCGTCCGCAAGCGTCACCGTGGCGCCGAACTTGATCTCCTTGCCCTTGAGCTTGGAGACGTCGATCACCTGAGCGCGCGAGAGCTTGTCCTCGATCTCCTGGACCCGGCCCTCGATGAAGCTCTGGCGCTCCTTTGCCGCGTGGTATTCGGCGTTCTCCGACAAGTCGCCGTGCGCACGCGCTTCCTCGAGCGCCTTGATCACTTGCGGACGCTCGACATGTTTGAGGGTCTTGAGCTCGTCCTGCAACCGCTCGTAGCCCCGCGCCGTCATGGGCACACGTTCCATGGCACCAGCCTCACGCACTTGCCAAGTGAATCGACAAAACCCCTCCTGCCCGGTCCGCGAGCTGGGCCCGGGCTAGAACGAGCCTTGGAAATATGATTGTAGCGGCGCCACTTCAAGACGCCCACATTTGAGCGCCGCGATCGCCTCCACGGCCGCACGGGCCCCCGATACTGTGGTGTAGTAAGGGATCGACGAGGTCAGCGCCACCCGGCGCAGCTCGTAGCTGTCGGCGATCGCCTGCGCGCCCTCGGTGGTATTGAACATGAGCTGGACCTTGCCGTTCTTCATCGCGTCGACCACGTGCGGCCGGCCCTCGAGAACCTTGTTCACTCGCTCGACGGCAAGCCCCGCCTCCTCGAGAAACGCCGCGGTACCGCCGGTCGCGATGACGTGGAAGCCTATCTCGATCATGCGCCGGGTGGGCTCGACGATGGTCGGCTTGTCGCGGTCGCGCACCGAGACGAACAGCGTGCCGTCGAGCGGCAGCGAGTGGCCGCCGGCGATCTGCGACTTGGCGAAGGCGCGGCCGAAATCCTGGTCCAGACCCATCACCTCGCCGGTCGACTTCATCTCCGGCCCCAGGATCACGTCGACGCCGGGGAAGCGCGAGAACGGGAACACCGCCTCCTTGACCGCGACGTGCCCGGCCGAGGCCAGCGCCATGAAGTCCTTGGGCAGCTCGAACGACGCCAGCTTCTCGCCCGCCATGACCCGCGCGGCGATCTTGGCGATCGGCACCCCCGTCGCCTTGGCGACGAAGGGCACGGTCCGGCTCGCGCGCGGATTGACCTCGATGATGTAGATCTCGTCGTCCTTGACCGCAAACTGCACGTTCATCAGCCCTACGACCCCCAGCCCGCGTGCGAGCTCGGCGGTCTGCTCGCGGATGCGGACGATCAGCGCGTCGTCGAGCGAGTGCGGCGGCAGCGCGCAGGCCGAGTCGCCCGAGTGGATGCCGGCCTCCTCGATATGCTCCATGATGCCCGCGACGTAGACGTCGTCGCCGTCGGCGACCGCGTCGACGTCGACCTCGATCGCGTCCTGCAGGAAGCTGTCGATCAGCACCGGGTTCTTGCCCGAGACCTTCACCGCCTCGGTCATGAAGCGGTGCATCTGGTCCTCGTCGTGGACGATTTCCATCCCCCGGCCGCCCAGCACGTAGGACGGCCGCACCAGCACCGGGAAGCCGATGCCGCGCGCCAGCTCGAGCGCGCCGTCGGCCGAGCTCGAGGTTGCGTTCGCCGGCTGCCGCAGGTCGAGCCTGCCGAGCAGCCCCTTGAACCGCTCGCGGTCCTCGGCGAGGTCGATGGCGTCGGGCGGCGTGCCCAGGATCGGGATGCCCGCCTCCTCGATCGCGCGGGCGAGCTTGAGCGGCGTCTGGCCGCCGAACTGCACGATCACACCGTGCAGCTCGCCCTTGGAGGCCTCGCGCCGCACCAGCTCGATCACGTCCTCGTCGGTCAGTGGCTCGAAATAGAGCCGGTCGGAGGTGTCGTAGTCGGTCGACACCGTCTCCGGGTTGCAGTTGACCATGATGGTCTCGTAGCCCGCCTCGGCGAGCGCGTAGACGGCGTGGACGCAGCAATAGTCGAACTCGATGCCCTGACCGATGCGGTTGGGCCCGCCGCCCAGGATCACGACCTTCTTGCGCTCCGACGGGTCGGCCTCGCATTCCGGCGGTCCGCCGCCGGGGGTCTCGTAGGTCGAGTACATGTAGGGGGTGAGCGAGGCGAACTCGGCGGCGCAGGTGTCGACGCGCTTGTAGACCGGCAGCACGCCGTCGCGCAGGCGTCGGGCGGCCACCGCCGCGGCCGTGGAGCCGGTGAGCGCGGCGAGGCGCGCGTCGGAGAAGCCCAGCGCCTTGACGCGGCGCAGCCCGTCGGCGCCGTCGGGCAGGCCCTCGGCGGCGATCCTCGCCTCTTCGCGCACGATGGCCTCGACTTGGCGCAGGAACCAGAGGTCGATGCGGCAGGCGCCGTGGATGTCCTCGACCGACATGCCGGCGCGCAGCGCCTGCGCCACCGTCAGCAGCCGTTCGGGGGTCGGACGTGCCAGCGCGGCGCGGATCGCGTCGCGGTTGCCCGGCGCATCCAGCGGCTCCTTGACGTTGGGCAGCGCTACCGGGTCGAGCCCGTCCAGCCCCGTCTCCATCGAGCGCAGCGCCTTCTGGAGCGACTCGGCGAAAGTGCGGCCGATCGACATGGCTTCGCCCACCGACTTCATCGAGGTGGTGAGCAAGGGCTCGGTGCCCTTGAACTTCTCGAAGGTGAAGCGCGGCATCTTGGTGACCACGTAGTCGATGGTCGGCTCGAAGCTCGCGGGCGTCACCCCGGTGATGTCGTTCTGGATCTCGTCCAGCGTGTAGCCGACCGCCAGCTTGGCCGCGACCTTGGCGATGGGGAAGCCGGTGGCCTTCGACGCCAGCGCCGAGGAACGGCTCACGCGCGGGTTCATCTCGATCACCACCTGCCGACCGGTCGCCGGGTCGACCGCGAACTGCACGTTCGAGCCGCCGGTGTCGACGCCGATGCGCCGCAGGCACGCGATCGAGGCGTCGCGCATCACCTGGTATTCCTTGTCGGTGAGCGTCAGCGCCGGGGCAACCGTGACGCTGTCGCCGGTGTGGATGCCCATGGGGTCCACGTTCTCGATCGAGCAGACGATGATGCAGTTGTCGTGCTTGTCGCGCACGACCTCCATCTCGAACTCCTTCCACCCCAGCACCGACTCCTCGACCAGCACCTGGTTGATCGGAGACGCCTCTACGCCGGTGGTCACCGTGTGCTTGTACTCCTCCATCGTGTAGGCGATGCCGCCGCCCGTGCCGCCCAGCGTGTAGGCCGGCCGCACCACCGCGGGCAGCCCGACGACGTCCAGCGCGTCGAGCGCCTTCTGCTGGCTTTCGGGCGTGAGCTCGGCCTTCTGCGTGCGCCGGCCGCGCTCGTCGACCGTTTCGACCACCCGGTATTCGCCCACGAAGATTTCCGACTGCGGCGTCTCGAGCCCGATGCCGTTCATGGCGTCCCGGAACAGGAGCCGGTCCTCGGCGGTCTCGATGGCGGTGCGGTTGGCGCCGATCAGCTCGACGCCGAGCCGGTCGAGCACGCCGTCGCGCGCCAGCGCCATGGCGGCGTTCAGCGCGGTCTGCCCGCCCATGGTGGGCAAGAGCGCGTCGGGCCGCTCGACCTCGATCACCTGCGCCAGCGTCTCGGGCGTGATCGGCTCGACATAGGTGGCGTCGGCCAGGCCCGGGTCGGTCATGATCGTCGCCGGGTTGGAGTTCACCAGGATCACCCGGTAGCCCTCCTCCTTGAGCGCCTTGACCGCCTGGGTGCCCGAATAGTCGAACTCGCAGGCCTGCCCGATGATGATCGGTCCGGCGCCGACGATCAGGATCGACGAGATGTCTGTGCGCTTAGGCATTTTTCTCCATCAGCTCGACGAAGCGCCGGAACAGGTAATGGCTGTCGTGGGGGCCGGGGGAGGCCTCGGGATGGTACTGGACCGAGAAGATCGGCTTGCCCTCGACCCGCAGCCCCTCGTTCGAGCGGTCGAACAGCGACACGTGGGTCTGGATCACGCCGGCCGGCAGGCTGTCCGCATCGACTGCGAAACCGTGGTTCTGCGAGGTGATCTCGACCTTGCCGGTCTCGAGGTCCTGGACGGGATGGTTCGCGCCGCGGTGGCCGTGGTGCATCTTGGCCGTCCGCGCCCCGAGAGCGCGCGCCAGCATCTGGTGGCCCAGGCAGATGCCGAACAGGGGCTTGCCGCTCGCCACCAGCTCCTCGATCACCGGCACCGCGTATTCGCCCGTGGCGGCGGGGTCGCCGGGACCGTTGGAGAGGAAGATGCCGTCGGGCGCGTGCCGCATCACGTCTTGGACCGAGGCGGAGGCGGGCACCACCGTGACCCTGCAGCCGGCGGCGGCGAGCGAGCGCAGGATGTTGCGCTTGGCGCCGTAGTCGACCGCGACGACGTGGAAGCGCGGCTCGGCCTGCGTGCCGTAGCCGCGGCCCATCTCCCATGTGGTCTGGTCCCAGGCGTGGGTCTGGCGGCAGGTGACCTCGCCCGCCAGGTCCATGCCCTCGAGCCCCGGCCAGGCGCGCGCCCGCTCGGCGGCCTCGGCCGCGTCGATCGTCTTCTTCGGCAGGTGGACCAGCGTGCCGCGCGCGGCGCCCCGGTCGCGCAGCCGGCGCGTCAGGCGGCGCGTGTCGATGCCGGTCACCGCCGGCAGGTCGAAGCTCTTGAGCCACTGGTCGAGATGCGCCGCCGAACGGTGGTTCGACGGTTCGGTGACGTCGGCGCGCAGGACGCAGCCGCGCGCGGCGGGCGTCGTCGTCTCCAGGTCGTCGGTGTTGGTGCCGACATTGCCGATATGCGGGAAGGTGAAGGTGATGATCTGCCCGGCATAGGACGGGTCGGTCATGATCTCCTGATAGCCGGTCAGCGAGGTGTTGAAGCAGACCTCGCCCACCACCGTGCGCACGGCGCCGGCCCCACGGCCCCACAGCACCGTGCCGTCCTCCAGCACCAGCGCGGCGTCGGCCCAATCGGGCTGCGGCGTTTGGTCCGCGCGCGCCGAACGGCTGGCCCCGCCTGGCGTGGGGGCGGGGCTCGCGGAAGGGGGGGTCGTGCTCATGCCGGCGGTCCCAGGAACGCAGGCCAGAAAAATGCCGCCCCGGGGTCTTCCCCCGCCGGCGGCGGCGCCTGCTGGCCTGCCTTGGGTCAAACGGAGGCGCGCAGGCGATCCTTGCGCGCCGCTCTCCGAAACCTTACATAATCGATGCGGCCCACGGCCGTCAAGCTATGTTGCACCTTTATTATATCTGAAAATCAGTTACTTAGCGAGGCGCGCCTGTTTTGACAATCGCGCCGTGGTGCGGCACCGTCGCGCCGTCCTCCCGAAAGCAGGACCTCACCCATGTTGCGAGAGCGTCTGAACGACGAACTCAAGACCGCCGTCAAGTCCAAGGACTCCATCGCGGTTTCCACGATCCGGCTGATCATGGCCGCGCTCAAGGACCGGGACATCGCCGAGCGCTCCAAGGGCAACGGCGACGGCCTCGAAGAGGCCGGCGTCCTCCAGATGCTCCAGACCATGATCAAGCAGCGGCGCGAGAGCATCGAGCAGTACGAGAAGGCCGGCCGGCTCGAGCTCGCCGAGCGTGAACGCGACGAGATCGCGATCATCGAGCGATTCCTGCCCGAGCAGCTCTCCGACGACCGGATCGCCGAGGTGGTGAAGGACACCATCGACGAGCTCGATGCCAGCTCGATCAAGGACATGGGGCGCACCATGGCCGTGCTGCGGGAGCGCTATGCCGGCCAGATGGACTTCACCAAGGCTTCGGGGATCGTGAAACAGCAGCTCGCGGGCTGACGCCTTCGCGCTCGGCCGTCGGGCGCCCGGCCGCGCTACCGGACCGGGCGCAGCGTGCCGTCGCCGTCGTCGCGCAGCGGTTGCGGTGCCGAGACCACCAAGAGCAGCATGTCGACGTTGATGCCGTCCGCTGCGAGCGGCAGGATCAGCCGGTCGTAACGCAGGAACTCGCGTCCTGCGATGCGGGGAAACACCCGCTCCGACAGGTGCGGCTCGCCCTTTGCCGCGATCTCGCGGTAGAGCGCCAGCGCGCCTTCGAGGTACTCGCCAGCGTACAACGCGTCGAAGCGCTTGCCCGTGGGATCGCGCCCGGCACGTTCGGCGATCTCGGTGCCGGCCAGCCGATAGACGAAGTGCGTCCCGCTGGGCTCTTCGACGACGTCGATCAGCGCGAGCCGGGGCAGCGTGGCCGGGAAGTCGAGCGGATCGATGTCGCGCCGCGCCGGCAGACGGTCCGGTGCCGGCCGTTTGGACACCCAGTAGCGGTACATCGCCTTGTGGTCCTCGTGGACGAGCTGCTCTTCGAGGTCCATGGTCTGCAATCCCGCCGCAGCTTGTGTCGCGCCGGCCATCATCGGGTGCGAAGGTGGCCATCGGGTAAACGACATCCAGGATATGGTGCCCGCCTGCCGCCGACAAAGTGCCGCCGACAACGTGGCCGCGGCGTCTCACCCGTGCGATACTCCGTCCATGGCCTTTCCCCCGCAGTTCCTCGACGAGATCCGCGCCCGGGTGCCGCTCGCCGACGTGATCGGGCGGCGGGTGCGGCTGCAGAAGCGGGGCAAGGAGTATCTGGGCCTGTGCCCGTTCCACAACGAAAAGACCCCATCCTTCACCGTCAACGAGGACAAGGGCTTTTACCACTGTTTCGGCTGCGGCGCGCATGGCGACGTCATCGGCTTCGTCATGCAGACCGAGGGCCGCAGCTTTCCGGAAGCCGTCGAGGATCTCGCAGCCCGCGCCGGGCTCGACGTGCCGAAGGCCTCGCCCGAGGAGCGCGCCAAGGCCAAGGCCGCCGAATCGCTGCATGCGGTCAACGAGGCCGCCTGCGCCTGGTTCGAGGCGCGGCTGCGCGGGGCCGAGGGCCGTGCGGCGCTCGACTACCTCGAGGGCCGCGGCCTGACCGACGACACCATCGCCCGTTTCCGCCTCGGCTTCGCACCCGACGGGCGCGAGAACCTCAAGCGCCACCTGCTCGAGCAGGGCGTGAGCGAGGAGCTGTCGGTCGAGGCCGGGCTGCTCGGCACGCCCGAGGACGGCCGCGCGACCTACGACCGCTTCCGCAACCGGGTGATCTTCCCGATCTCCGACCGGCGCGGACGGGTGATCGCCTTCGGCGGCCGCATCATGGGCGACGGCCAGCCCAAATACCTCAACTCCTCCGACACGCCGATCTTCCACAAGGGACGCGTGCTCTACGGCCACGCCCGCGCCGCGGGGCCGGTGCGCCAGGGCGCGCCGCTGATCGTGACCGAGGGCTACATGGACGTCATCGCCCTGCACCAGGCGGGGTTCGAGGGCGCCGTGGCCCCGCTGGGCACGGCGATGACCGAGAGCCATATCGAGATGGCTTGGCGCCTGACCGACGAGCCGGTGCTGTGCTTCGACGGCGACGACGCCGGGCTGCGCGCCGCGGCCCGGGCCGCCGACCGCGCGCTGCCGATCCTGGCGCCGGGCAAGTCGCTGCGCTTCGCCATCCTGCCGCGCGGCGAGGACCCGGACAGCCTGGTCCGATCCCAGGGCGCCGCGGCGTTCGAGCGTGTGCTCGCCGCGGCGCTGCCCATGGTCGACATGTTGTGGCAGGTCGAAACCCGCGGTCGCGCGCTCGATACGCCCGAGCGCCGGGCGGGGCTGCGCAAGGACCTGCTCGCGCGCGCATCGCGCATCGCCGAGCGCTCGGTCCAGGACTACTACCGCGCCGAGTTCGATCGCCGGCTCGACAAGCTCTACGGTCGCGGCCGCGAATGGGGCGGCGAACGTCGGCGCGGCCGTGGCTGGCGGCCAGTGGAGGAGGGCGCCGGGCTGCGCTCGACCGGCAATGTCGACGTGCTGGAGTTGCGCCACCGGCAGGCGCTGCTGGCCGCCGCGATCAACCATCCCGAGCTGCTCGATGCCTTCGGCGAAGAGTTGGGTGCCTTCGACCTGCCGCCCGGCGAGCTCGACACGCTGCGCCAGGAGTTGCTGAAATGCGAGGCCCTCGGCCTTGACAGCGATAAATTATCGAGCCATCTCAAGGCGATCGGATTTTCGGCCGTACTGGACCGTTTGATGACTCGGGACGTGTACGAGCTGGCGCCGTTTGCCGCGCCCTGGGCGAGCCTCGACGAGGCCATGCGGGGTTGGCGGCACCTGTACGGGATTTTTCGGCGTCGTCGGCACCTGGACCGCGAGCTCGAAACAGCGCAACGCGCCATGGCCGAGGATTTTTCCGAGCGGAACTGGGCTTATCTCTCCGCCCTCAGGCGGGAACTGAACTCCGAAGAGGACGCATCCGACGACTGGGGCGAGAGCGGATAGACGCACACGGACGCGACGGTTGGCCGCCGAAGGGGGAGATCGGCGGCTTGTCATCCGTGTGTGAAGCCCAGATTACGTCCAGGCCACATATAGCGAACGAGAACGGATTGAGCGGGGACACCATGGTCATGGCGACCAAGGCACACAAGCAGGACATCACCGAGGCGCAGGACGATGCCGCCGACGACGTGCTGACCGACGCCCTCGCGGCGGCGGTGAAAAGGCTCATCGCGAAGGGTAAGGAGCGCAACTACATCACCGAGGAGGAGATCCACAAGGCGCTGCCGCCGGAGACCACCTCCTCGGAGCAGATCGAGGATGTGCTCGCGCGCCTGTCCGAGATGGGCGTCACCGTCGTCGAGGGCGAAGAGGACGCCGAAGAGGCGTCGCCTGGCTCCGACAAGGACGACGAGCCCGCCGAGGTCGAGCGCACCGGCAACGTCGACGACGACGCCGGCCGCACCGACGACCCCGTGCGCATGTATCTGCGCGAGATGGGCCAGGTCGAGCTGCTCTCGCGCGAGGGCGAGATCGCCATCGCCAAGCGCATCGAGGCCGGGCGCGAGAAGATGATCGGCGCGATCTGCGAGAGCCCGCTGACCCTGCGCTCGATCGTCGAGTGGCGCGACGCCCTCAACGAGGGCAAGGTCCTGCTGCGCGAGATCATCGATCTCGAGGCGACCTACGGTGGCACCCCGGTCGACGAGACCGAGGGCGACGACAGCGACGCCGAGGCCAAGCCCGGCGGCGAGGACATCGTCGAGACCGGCGAGGCCGAGTCCAAGTCCAACGGCGAGGACAAGAAGGAGGCGTCCGGCGCAGGCGAGGGCGATCAGTCTGGCGAGGACGAAGGCGAGGAAGAGGCCAGCATCTCGCTCGCCGCGATGGAGCAGGCGATCCTGCCCGACGTGCTCGCCCAGTTCGACGCCATCGCCGCCACCTACAAGAAGCTGCAGAAGACGCAGGAGCAGCGTCTCGCCGAGCTCCAGAAGGGCGGCCAGCCCTCGACCCGCGTCGAGAAGCGCTACAACAAGCTGCGCGACGAGCTGGTCGAGCACATGAACAACGTCCGGCTCAACAACGCGCGCATCGAGCAGCTGGTCGAGGAGCTCTACGTCCTCAACCGCCGGCTCCAGCAGCTCGAGGGCCGGCTCATGCGCATCGCCGAGAAGCGCAAGGTCAGGCGCGAGGAGTTCCTCGAGCAGTATCTGGGCAACGAGCTCGATCCCAAGTGGATCAAGCGCGTCGGCAAGCTCAAGAGCAAGGGCTGGTCCGACTTCGCCGAGAAGGACCACCAGGAGGTCCAGGAGATCCGCGCGATCATCGCCGAGATCGCCGACGTGGTGCACCTGCCGGTGCCCGAGTTCCGCCGGATCGTCGGCGCGGTCCAGGCCGGCGAGCGCGAGGCCGGCCGCGCCAAGAAGGAGATGGTCGAGGCCAACCTCCGCCTCGTCATCTCGATCGCCAAGAAGTACACCAACCGCGGGCTGCAGTTCCTGGACCTGATCCAGGAGGGCAACATCGGGCTGATGAAGGCGGTCGACAAGTTCGAGTACCGCCGCGGCTACAAGTTCTCGACCT
>CAZMTC010000028.1:0-27375 GCA_964569105.1 uncultured Alphaproteobacteria bacterium
CCTGGTGGTCGGCCTCTCGGGCACGCGCAACCCGGTCTCGGTGCTCGGCCCGCTGGTCGAGATCGCCGGCGCCGTCGTCGTGGCCGCGCCGCCGCGCTACCGCGGCGTGCCGGGCGAGACCATCGAGGCCGCGATCCGCGCTCTCACTGCCGGCCGGGAGCGCGTCGAGGTGGTGCGCGTCTCCGCTCCCGGCGAGGCCTTCGACCGCGCCCGCGGCCTGCGCGAAGGCCCGGACGACGTCATCCTGTTCACCGGCTCCGCCTACATGATCGACCAGGAGCTCAACCCCGACCCCCGCCTGCGCGAGCTCAGCGCGTCATGGGGCTGGCGTTTCGATCCGGGCCGCGCTCGCTAGCTCTCGAACACCTCCTCGAACGCGCCGCGCATCGCCGCGTCGACCTCGGGCATGGTCACCGGGATGCCCATATCGACCAGCGAGGTGACGCCGAGCCGCGGATCGGCGATGCCGCAGGGGACGATGCCCTCGAAGTGGGACAGGTCGGGCTCGACGTTGAGCGCCACGCCGTGGAAGGTCACCCAGCGGCGCACGCGGACGCCGATGGCGGCGATCTTGTCCTCGCGCCCGCCCTCGCGCGGCACCCAGATGCCGACGCGTCCTTCGCGCCGCTCGCCGCGCAGGTTGAACCGCGCCAGGGTGGCGAGGATCCAATCCTCGAGGTCGTGGACGTAGCGGCGCACGTCCGGCCCGCGGCGCTTGAGGTCGAGCATCACGTAGGCCACGCGCTGGCCCGGCCCGTGATAGGTGAACTGGCCGCCGCGCCCGGTGCGGAACACCGGGAAGCGCGGGTCGAGCAGGTCGCCGTCCATCGCCGAGGTGCCGGCGGTGTAGAGCGGCGGATGCTCGAGCAGCCACACGCACTCGTCCGCCGTGCCGGCGCGGATCGCCTCCACCCGGCGCTCCATGAACGCCACCGCCTCGTCATAGGCGACGGGACGGTCGGCGATGGACCAGTCGAGCGTGCGCAGGGTCATTCGGGCCTCCTTGGTCGAATATAGGATGCCGTGCCGCAATGACGCAGCCCCCGCGCTGCACTTGGTCGAACGGGCCGCAAGGAATAGATGTCGTTCTGACCGATATTCCCGCCCGGAAGAGCCATGCCAGTGACTGCCACCGATACCGCGTTCCCGGCGCGTTGCGTGCGCCGGCTTCTCGCCGCCGTGCTGGTCGTCTGGCTCGGAGCCGGTGCGGCCTCGGTGCAGAGCGAGCCCACGTCCGCGCGGAGCGAGCCTCCGGCCTGGGTCGCAGCGCGCATTCAGGTCCTCGAAGCCGCGCTGCCGGTATACGAACAACGGGCCGCGGCGTCCGAGGAGCAGGCGGCGGTCCGCGCCGAAGGCCTGATCCGTCCGGGCCAGAGCCACGATGCCGTTCCGATACTGCGCCGGCGCCTGGCCCAGGCCGGGTTCTACGACCCGCCCCAAGAACCGGCCGCGCCGCGGCTCTATGACGAGTTGCTGGTCGCGGCGCTTGTCCGCTTCCAGGAGATCAACGGCCTCGACCCCGACGGTATCGTGGGACCGAACACGCGCGCCGCGCTCAACGCCACGCCACGCGACCGCGTGCGCGCGATCGAGGACACGATCCTGCGCATGCGGGCGATGACGCCGCCCGAGGCGGACCGCTACGTACTCGTCAACCTCCCGGCCTTCGAGCTGCGGCTGATCGAGGGCACCGAGGAGGTGTTCCGCACCCGGGTCATCGTCGGCGCGCATCGGTGGCCTTCGCCCGAGCTCGAGAGCGCCATCGAGCGCGTGGTGTTCAACCCGTACTGGACGGTCCCGCGATCGATCGCACGCAACGAGATCCTGCCCAAGCTGCGCAAGGATCCGAGCTATGTCGTCGAGCGCAGTATCCGCGTGTTCTCCGGCTGGGGTTCGGACGCCGCGCAGGTCGACCCCTATGCCGTTGACTGGGAGGGGGTAGCCGGTACGGGAATGCCCTACATGTTCCGCCAGGACCCGGGGCCCGGCAACGCGCTGGGCCGGGTCAAGTTCCTGTTCCCCAACCCGTACTCGGTCTACCTGCACGACACGCCGTCACGGGAGCTGTTCGAGCGCGCGGACCGCGCGCTCAGCCACGGCTGCATCCGAGTGCAGAACCCGCTGGAGCTGGCCCGCCTCGTGCTCACGCGCGAGCCCGGCTGGGTTGAAGGCGCAGTTGATACGGCGGTCGAGAACGGCGCAAACCGGGACGTCCGGCTCAGCGAGCCGGTACCCATCCGTATCGTCTACTGGACCGCCTGGGTCGACGATGGTGGCGGGGTGGCATTCAGCGCCGATCTCTACCAGCGCACCTGCAGCGGAACGATGGACGATCCGGTCGAGCCGTGCGAGTGCGCCGGCTGACGCCCCCTCCCTTCGGTCGGGTTAGCGGCGCCCCGCCGTTAACCGTTTGACAGGGGAATCGCGGTATCGGATAAGGGTGATCGACAATCAGAAGACGACAATCCGACGGTGTGATGGGCACCGATCGGCAGGAGGTGCGGGGACGAGGTTCGCTTCCCGCCGAACTGACGACGAAGCACGAGGACGCATGTCATTTGCGCCTTCGGCGCCTGACCGGCGTCGATTCCTGATGCTGTCGGCGGCATCCGCCGCAGCGCTGATGATGCCCGGGGTGGCGCGCGCCGCCTTGACCGACGCAACCGCCCGGGAACTCTCCTTCCGCAATCTTCACACCGGCGAGACGTTGCGCGCCGCCTACTGGGACGGCAGGCAGTACCAGCCCGACGCGCTTGCCGAGATCAACCATATCCTGCGCGACCACCGAACCGGCGAGGTCTACCCGATGGAGCGGGATCTCTTGAACCTGCTCAGCGACCTCGAGCACGAACTGGGCACGCGGGAGCCGTTCGAGATCATCTCGGGCTATCGCTCGCCCAAGACCAACGCCAAGCTGGCCGCCGCGTCGAACGGGGTGGCCAAGCGCAGCCTGCACATGCGCGGAATGGCGATCGACATCCGGGTGCCGGGGGTCGAGCTGTCGACCCTGCGCGACACTGCGATCGCGATGAAGCGCGGTGGCGTCGGCTACTACGCCAAGTCCGGCTTCATCCACGTCGATATCGGCCGCTTCCGGACCTGGTAGCGCCCCAGCGGCCGGCGCGCGGCAACGAAAAGGGCTCGCGGGGCAAGGCACCCCGCGGGCCCTTCGCGATTCCGGCCTGCCGGCGTGACGGCGGTCACTGCGTGCGAGCGCGGGCCGGCGCATGGTGCGTGCATTGGGGTGCAGCCCCGTTGGTGGCGTCGGCCATGCCGGCCACATGAAAGACAGGGGACTGCGCCACCATCCGAGCTGGAAGGTGAACCGATGCAACGCATGATGCGCACGACCTTGATTTCCATTGCCGCCCTGACGGTCACGGCCGCGTGGGCCACACCCGAGGCGACTGCGGCTACCGGCCTCGTCGAGCAGCAGGGTCTCTACCACGCCTCGCCGCACGTCGGCGCCGAGGCAGGTCCCGCCCTGCCCGAGCCGGGCAAGAAGCAGCGTGTGCTGCTCGAGGAGCGGCTTTCGGTCTACCGCGCCATCGCGGCAGCCGGCGGCCTGCCCGAGGTGCCGGACGATCTGGTGCTGGAGAAGGGCGAGATGCACTCGGCCGTCCTCGCGATCCGCCGACACCTGATCGCCACGGGCGACCTGAGCTCGACCGAGCCGCCGATGCCCGGCCTCTACACCCGCGCCGTGCGCGAGGCGATCGAGCTCTACCAGGCGCGTCACGGCCTGACGGTCGACGGTGTCTTCGGCCCCGAGACGGCCCGGGCCATGAACGTGCCTGTCGCCGAGCGCATCGCGACGCTCGAGCTCAACATCGAGCGGCTGCGCACGACGGACGTCCAGGCCGCGCCGCGCCGCATCGAGGTCAACGTCGCGGCTCAGGAGATGCGCTATTTCCGCGGCGGCGAGCTGGTGCACACGGCACGCGTTGTAGTCGGCAAGCCGAGCTGGCCGACGCCGCGCTTCTCCGACCGGATGGAATCGGTAGTGCTCAATCCGTCCTGGACCGTGACCCGAAACATCGCACGCACCGAGATCCTGCCCAAGCTGCGCGAGGATCCCGGCTACCTGGCGAGCAAGAACATGGTCCTCTACGCCGACTGGAACGCCTCCGCCACGGTCGATGCCCATTCGGTCGACTGGTCGCAGGTAGACGGCCGCTCCATGCCCTACATGATCCGGCAGCAGCCGGGACCGGACAACGCGCTGGGCCAGGTCAAGTTCCTGTTCCCCAACGAGCACGCGGTCTACCTGCACGACACGCCGTCCAAGAGCCTGTTCGAGAAGCCGGTGCGAGCCTACAGCCACGGCTGCATGCGGCTCCAGGACCCGCTGGCCTTCGCCAAGCGCATCCTGGCCGACGTCAACGGCATGAGCGCAGCGGAGATCGACCGGATAGTGGCGTCCGAGGCGACTGGGCATGTCGCGCTGGACCAGCCGATCGCGATCGACGTGGTCTACCGCACCGCCTGGGTGGCGGAGGATGGCACGCTGCACTTCCGTCCCGACATCTACGGCCTGGACGATACAGGCACCCAGGTCGCG
The DNA here is from genome assembly GCA_964569105.1 of uncultured Alphaproteobacteria bacterium. Lineage (GTDB taxonomy): Bacteria > Pseudomonadota > Alphaproteobacteria > CAZMTC01 > CAZMTC01 > CAZMTC01. Next base: position 4,562 of record CAZMTC010000028.1, read on the forward strand.
ACCGACCGGCCAGCGCCCAACGCCGGTTGAGCCGCGCTGCCCCTGTAACCGGGCGGCCTCTCGCGATAAGCTGAGGCCGCGAATCCCGACGCCCCAACTGCCCCCGTGGAGCCCGACCGGCGCCGCGGGGGCAGACGGCTGCCGGGGGTGGCCATCCGCGCGCGAGGCCGATCCGTGAATGACGTGACCGATACAGCGCCCGCCGAGGGCGACGAGGCGCTCTACGGCCTCAAGCCTGCCGTGGTCCGCGCTATCGTCGAGGCGCTGGAGGCCGGCAACACGCGGCGCGTGCGACGGCTGATCGCGCCCTTGCACTACACCGACGTTGCCGACCTGCTCGAGCGGCTCAAGCCCGAGACTCGTCGCGCCGTGGTCGAGCTCGTCTCGGACCGCATGTACTCCGAGGTGCTGGTCGAACTCGACGAGGATGTGCGCGAGGAGGTCATAGAGCAGATCGGCGCCGAGAAGTTCGCCCGCGCGGTGACCGAGATGGACACCGACGACGCGGTCGAGGTCATCGAGGTTCTCGACGAGGAGGTCCAGCAGGAGGTCCTCGGAGCGATCCCCGAAGAGGACCGCCGGCTGCTCGAAGAGGGCTTGGCCTATCCCGAGGAATCGGCCGGCCGCCTGATGCAGCGCGAGACGGTGACGGTGCCGACCTTCTGGACGGTGGGCGAAACCATCGACTTCATGCGCGAAGAGAAGAACTTGCCGGACGACTTCTACGACATCTACGTGGTCGACCCGGCGCACCGGCCGCAGGGCCGCATCCCGCTGAGCCGCCTGCTGCGCACGCGCCGGCCGGTGCGGGTGGCGGAGCTGATGTCGAAGGACATCCACGAGGTCCCCGCCGAGACCGACCAGGAGGAGGTGGCACGGCTATTCCGCGACCTCGACCTGGTCTCCGCGCCGGTGGTCGACGAGGCCGAGCGCATGATCGGCATGATCACCGTCGACGACGTGGTCGACGTGATCGACGAGGAGGCCGAGGAGGATCTGATGCGCCTGGCCGGTGTCGGCGACGAGGCCGGCGTCTATCGTGCCGTTCTCGCGACCACGCGCTCGCGCTTCTCATGGCTTGCGGTCAACCTGGTGACCGCCATCATCGCGTCCGTGGTGATCGGCTTCTTCGAGGCGACGATCGAGCAGGTGGTGGCGCTCGCCGTGCTCATGCCCATCGTCGCCTCGATGGGCGGCAACGCCGGCACCCAGACGTTGACCGTGGCGGTGCGCGCGCTGGCCATGCGCGAGCTGACCGACGAGAACCGGCTGCGCTTCATCGGACGAGAGCTCATGGTCGGCGCAATCAACGGAGTCGCCTTCGCGCTGCTCGCCGGTGCCGTCGCCACGGCTTGGTTCACGAGCTGGCATCTGGGCGCGGTGATCGCCGCGGCGATGGTCGCCAACCTGGTGATCGCAGGTCTGGCCGGCACGCTGATCCCGCTCGGCCTCGCCAGGCGCGGCATCGACCCCGCCATCGCCTCGACCGTGTTCCTGACCACGGTGACCGACGTGGTCGGCTTTTTCGCCTTCCTCGGGCTGGCGGCGCTGTTCCTGCTTTAGCCTAGCGGACCAGGCAGAAACGTTGACTTCCACCACGCGAAGTCTTTACGTTTACGTCAACGTAAAGTATTGACCCCCACACGACGGAGGCGGTCATGGCGCACGACGCGCGCGAGCTCGCGGAGACCTACCGCGGTACGGTCTATCCGTGGGAGTGCGACATGTTCGGGCACCTGAACGTGCGCCACTACGTCGCCAAGTTCGACGAGGGCACCTGGAACCTGTTCGCCCATCTGGGCATGCCGCCGAGCTATCTGCGCCAGGCGCGCATCGGTATGGCCGCGGTGCGGCAAACCATCGACTATCGGCGCGAGTTGATGCCGGGCGACATCGTCCATGTGGGCTCGGGCGTGATCGAAGTCGGCGAGCGCAAGGTCCGAATCTTCCACCGCATGTATCATGGCGAAAGCGGCGAGGAGGCGGCCTACATGGAAATCACCGGCGTCCATATCGATCTGTCGCGGCGCAAGGCGGTGCCGTTCCCGCCAGATCTCCGCGCGCATATCCAGGGGCTGATCGAGGAGGCAGCCGCATGACCAGCGCACCGAACAGCGCCACCACGAGCGCTATCGCCGCCTACCGCGCCGAGGGCGGGCCGACCTACTCGATCACCGATCTCGCGCAGGAATTCGACGTCACCACCCGCGCGATCCGGTTCTACGAGGACCAGGGGCTGCTGCAGCCCGAGCGGCAGGGGCAGACGCGCGTCTACTCGCAGCGCGAGCGCACGCGGCTCAAGCTGGTGCTGCGCGGCAAGCGGCTGGGATTTTCGCTGGGCGAGATCAAGGAGATCATCGCGCTCTACGACACCGAGCCGGGCGAGGCGGCGCAGCTCGACCACTTCCTGGTCAAGATCGCCGAACGCCGGGCGATGCTCGCGCAGCAGCTCGAGGACATCCGGGTGACGTTGGATGAGCTCGAGGCGGTCGAGGAGCAGTGCCGGGTGAGGTTGAGTGAGCTGAAGGGAAAGTAGCGAACCAGCCTTCGCCGCAATCGTGCAGTGCCTACGACGCCGGCAGGGAGTGGACGTGGACGTCGTGGGCGGAGTGGCGGTCGAGGATCTCGCTGGCCTTCTTCTCGCGCTGCGCGTCGACGGTGCGCACCCACAGAAGCAGGCCGCCGTGGTCGAGCTGCTCCTGCAGGGAGCGGGCATGGCGCTCATCCAGCCACTTGGCCAGGATTGAGCCGATGACTCCGCCGGCCCCGCCGGCGAGCGCCGCGCCGGCAATCGCACCGGCCAGCGCGCCGCCCGAGGCGACGATCGCGCCGGCGGCCGCCGTCGCACCGACATATGTGAGACCGCCGACCAGGCCGCCCTCGGCGTCGCCGACACTCTCCGGAGCGACGTAGGCCGTGCGCGGCACGTCGCCGTCGTCCTCGACCTGTTCGACCTTCTCGTAGCGGTGGCCGAGCTCGGCCTCGACCGCGTCCTCGCTCGCGAGCAGGCTCAACTCGGCGCGGTCGAAGCCGGCACTGAGCAGGTCGTCGATCGCCTCCTGCATCGTCTCGGCGCTGTCAAACACGCCGACCGCCTCGCGGACCTGCGCGGGTTCGCTGCTGCTGCTCATGCCCGGCCACTCCTTCGTTCTTGTACTCACAATCCCTTCGGCACGACTGCGCCAAACCTTGACCCAGGTCAACTACATGGGCCGACCCCGCATCAGGATCAATCGCCGTGGCGGGCGGCGTCCACGTTCGGGATGGCGGCCACCGCAGGCGCGCGGCGAGGGGGGTGATCCAACGGGACGGAAGCGGCGTATCCAGGCACGACCGCAATGCAGCGGTCACGCATTATTCCCAACCATCCCGCTCACGAGGAGACCCTGAGGATGATCAAGTTCGCTCGTACGGCGATGCTGGCCCTGGCGCTGGCGCTTCCCGCCAGCCTGGCCAAGGCCAACGACATCGTCGACGTCGCCGCGTCCAACGACAGCTTCGAGACGCTGGTCGCCGCGGTGAAGGCCGCCGATCTGGTCGATACGCTCAAGGGCGACGGCCCATTCACCGTCTTCGCGCCGACCGACGAGGCCTTCGCGGCGCTGCCCGAGGGCACGCTCGACGCCCTGCTCAAGCCCGAGAACAAGGATCAGTTGATCGCGGTACTGACCTACCACGTGGTGCCGGGCAAGGTGATGGCGAGTGATATCGCCGGCAAGACGATGGCGGTCGACACGGTCCAAGGCTCCGCCATCCAGGTCGACGCCGCCTCGGGCGGCGTGCGCGTCAACGACGCCAACGTGGTGTCGGCCGATGTCGAGGCGACCAACGGTGTCATTCACGTCATCGACAAGGTGATCCTGCCACCGAAGATGTAGTTGTTCCATAGCGACGGTCAGGAGGGCGTCCCGCCGGTTGGCGGGGCGCTCTCTCTACGACTACGGTCTCGCCAGGGATCTCTGTGCCCCTACTCCGCCGCCATCTCGTGTGCCGGCTGGATGTTCTGGTTGACCCGGAAGAGGTTGTGCGGATCGTACTTGGCCTTGATCTCCGCCAGGCGTGCGAAGTTGGGTCCGTAGGTCCCCGGCAGCCGCTGCTCGTCATCCTCCGAGAGGAAATTGACATAGGCAGTGCCCATCGAATGAGGCTCGGTGGCCGCGAAAAACTCGCGCGCCCAGGCGATGCAGCGGCCGTCGTCCGCCGCCTCGCGCCAGCGGGTGTGGACGTTGAGGACGAAGTTGGCGCCGCGGCCGCCATAGGCAGTGGCATCGTTCGCAACCCGGGCCATCGCGCCGCCTAGATTGGCGATGAAGATCTCGGTTTCGTCCGAGGGCAGACGGCCGGCATAATCGACCAGCTTGGCGCAGACCTCGTCCGAGAGGGCCTCGAAATCGTGCGATTTCCAGTAGTTGCGCGCGCCAGGGGTGAGAAGGGGATCGAAAGCGGCCTGCCAGGCCGCGAACGGGTGCGGGCCGATGACATCAACGATGGGATCGCCGACCGCGCGCAAGGGTGCCAATGCACGCTCGCCTTCGGCCATGTCGCCCGCATAGCAGGCCGCGAAGATCAAAACCTCCCGGCCATGCCACTCCTCGGGGAGAAACGGCAGGGGCGGCGCCTTGCGCATAACGGCCCAGGTGGTCAGTTCTTCCGGTGCCTGCGCGACGAATGCGCGATACGCCGGCAGGAGCTCCGAAGCCCGGTCGAAGGGATGGACGATGAGGCCGGAGGTGACCTCGGGCCCCAGCGGATGAAGGCGGAACTCGAACCCTGTGACGACGCCGAAGTTGCCGCCGCCCCCGCGTAGAGCCCAGAACAGGTCGGGGTTCTCGCACTCGCTCGCCCGCCGAATCTCGCCGTCGGCGGTGACGATATCGGCGGAGATCAGATTGTCGATCGTCAGGCCGAACTTGCGCGTGGTCCAGCCGAAGCCGCCGCCCAGGGTAAGGCCGGCGATCCCCGTGGTCGAGTTGATGCCGGTGGGCGTGGTCAGCCCGAATGCCTGGGTCTCCCGGTCGAAGTCGCCCAGGGTCGCGCCCGGCTCGACCCACGCGGTGGCTGCCTCCCGCTCCACATGGACCGAGCGCATCCGCGACAGGTCGATCAGCAGGCCGCCTTCGCATACGGCCTTGCCGGCGATGTTGTGTCCCGCCGCGCGCACCGCCGTAAGCAGGCCTTGCTCGGCGGCGAAGCGGACCGCCTGGATGACATCCGCGGGCCCCAGGCAGCGGACTACCAGGCCGGGGCGACGGTCGATCATCGCGTTCCAGATGGTGCGGGCCTCGTCGTAGCCCGCGCCGCCAGGCAGCACGACATCCCCTCGCAACACCGCGCGAAGCGCGTCGAGCGTTGGAGCGCCGATCGACGCCGTACCGCCGTCAAGTGTCTTGATCGCAACGTCATTCATGGAGGTCTCCGAAGGTTTGCCGCGCACCCGGTCCATCCTGGTGCTGAGGCGAGGTACACCCTCTGCCCGAATATGCGGCCGCACAACTTCAGAATGTGAACTGGTCGCAATGCCGCGGCGGCGATAGGATGCAGACAATCATGTCATCACCCAAAGGAGGCGCCGCATGACTACGTCATCGACCTACGGGCAGTTCTGTCCGGTCGCAATGGCCTCCGAAATCCTCTGCACACGGTGGACGCCATTGATTTTGCGGGAGTTTCTCGCCGGGAGCGCCCGGTTCAACGAGCTGCGCCGGGGGGTCCCGGCCATGTCGCCTGCGCTCCTGTCCAAGCGCCTGCGTGAGCTGGAGGCCGCCGGTATCATCCGACGGGAGTCCAGCGATGGCGGCGGCCATGTTTACTGCCTGACCGAGGCGGGCGAGGATCTGGGCCCGCTGATCATGCAGATCGGCCAATGGGGCCAGCGCTGGGTTGACGCCGAGGTTTCCCTGAAGAATCTCGATCCCTCGCTGCTGATGTGGGACATGCGGCGCAACCTGAACGTCTCCCCGTTGCCCCAGGGACGGCAGGTGATTCAGTTCGTGTACCCGGAAGTTGTGCTAGCCAAGCGGGATTGGTGGCTGGTCATAGAGGACGGGACGGTGGACCTGTGCCAGTTCGACCCGGGATTTCCGGTCGATCTTTACGTCGAGAGCAGCCTCAAGGTGATGACCGCGATCTGGATGGGCCTGACCAGCGTCGCCGCCGAGCGCGACGCCGGGCGGTTGGAGATCGACGGCGACGGACACCTCGCCCGGTCGATGCAGCGCTGGCTGGGCCTCAGCCCCTTCGCCGCGGGACAGAAGCGGACAGACGCGGCGGTTGGGGCGCAAGCCGCCTAGGCGCCTGACTCGGCACTGGAGCCTTGGGTTCCGGGGTGGTTGTCGCATCCCGACCAACCGAGCGCACGGGCGCGAACTTTCCGGGAGGACGTGCCGAACTCGCGACGGAGACCGTGGCGGGTCATGGCGCCGCGATCCGACGTTGTGCTGCCTCCGGGGGCGCACCCTATAAGCTTAGGGCTAAGCATGATGGAGCGGCGGGACATAGTGAGCATCGCGGAAGAGCGCGCATCTGCGTATGCGCCCCGCCCACGAATTGAGCCATGGTCGGTTGGATTTCTTGTCGCCTTCCTGGCTTATCCGTTGGTGGTCGTCTTCACGGGTGCTGCGGGCCTGCGGGTTCTGATTTCTGGGTTGCGCACATGATCACTGTGGAATGGATGCTCGCTCCGCTTGTTCTATGGGGCCGCAGCAAGAGACGCCGACCCCTGTTCAGGTGCCGATTCAATGCGAGCAGCTTTGCAATGCAAAGAAGCGATCGGTAAGGCCGTGACCGATCTTCGGGTTCCGCGGGTCTAGGGTGATCTCGATATGGCGCCACGCTAGATCATCGTTAAGGCTACCTGTTTTCACGTCGCCGAGAGTTCAAACTGAGACACTACTCGCCGCCCATATGTGTTCCCATTGGTATAGCAGCCGAGCGTATAATCGCGTCTGCTCCACCGCAGGGAGGCCAGCCATGTCCATTCGAGCGACCGCCACCGCCACCGCCCTTGTCGCCTTGGCCGCCGCAGGCCCGCTGGCCACGGCCCATGCCGCGCCCGCGGGTGCGCCGGCCGGCGTTTCGGCCGAGGTCCAGCTCGCCCAGTCCGGAGTTCCGGCCGCGGTGGTGGCCGACATCCAGTCGCTGCTCAACCGGCTCGGCTACGACGCGGGTCCGGCCGACGGGGTCATGGGCTGGCGGACGCGCAGCGCCATTCGGGCATACCAGCGGGCCGAGGAGCTGGAGGTGAATGGCGAGCCCAGCTACCGGCTCCGCGCCGAGCTGCGCGACAGTGTGCAGGCGGCCGAGCGACCGCAGGAGGAAGAGCAAGAGCAGGCGCCGGCCGAGGCCGAGAGCGACGCCGAACTGGTCACCAATATCCAGGCCCGGCTGCGCCGGCTCGGCTACGACGTGCCGGTGGTAAGCGGCAAGCAGGACGCCAGTACCCGCGAGGCGATCCGCGCGTACCAGCGCGACCACAACCTCCTGGTCACGGGACAGGCGACGACCGCGCTGCTCGACCATATCGAGCGCACGGCAGGCAGCCAGCCGCCCGAGTTCACCGACCGCGAAACGGTGCGCAAGGTCCAGGCGGCGCTGAACGCTCGCGGCTACAACGCGGGGCCCGCGGACGGCGTGATGGGGCCGTCGACCCGCTCCGCCATCCGTACCTACCGGGCGGATGCCGACATGGAGATCAGCGGACGCATCGACGCCGACCTGCTCGCGTCGCTGGACATCCAGACCGCCGCAAGCCCGGACAGTAACGACGTGGCCGAGCAGGTCGAGGACCAGGGAGAGACCGACGCCGAGCCGCGCTACGAGACCGCCATCGTCGACGAGTTCGACGACGGCAACTTCACCCACGACCCGCACTGGCGGATCATGGCCGGCAGCATGGAAGTGACCGCCGAGGGCTGGCTCGACAGCCGGGTCGAGATCCCCGAGGAGCCCAAGGGCTTCGGCGACATCGGGCGGCAGGTGCTGCAGGGCGTCATGGCCGACGCGCTGGGCATCAACTTCCCGGACGCACGCAACGTGTCGGCGATCGCGACGAGCGTCGAGGTCGGCAATGCCTTCCGCGCCCGGTTCACGGTAGCCGGCGAGCGCGACGAAGACGGCACCTTCGCCTTAGGCACCTATCGGGGCAACAACGGCCAAGGCTACCGCGTGGCCGCCATCCAGGAGGGCGTGCGACTGATGGCGGTAACCCGGGACGGCATCCGCACCATCGCCGACACGCGCGCGGTCGACCTGGGCGACGGTGAGAACCACCGGGTCGAGCTGCACCGCGACCGCGACGGGTCCATGTGGGTGGTGGTCGACGACCGCACCGTGATCTCGGCCCAGGACCAGACCTTCAAGGAGCCGTTCGACGGCATCGCGTTGATCAATGCCGGCGGGCACTGGCGCGTCGACCACGTCGAGGTGCAGAGCCGGGTGGACTGATACCGAGGCGCTGCGGCCGGGCGAGACGCTTCGCGCCGGAGCCGCACGTGCGGCGGGCCAGGGTCTTGACGTTTACGTAAACGTCAACTAGAAGGGCTCCGCAGATCGAGAGGGGCCCGCGCCATGACCAAACTGCAGCCCAAGAACCCGGACTACGAGGCGCGGGTGCGCGGGAGCTATGCGCGCCAGGGCTTCATGGCCTATCTGGGTGCGATCCTGGAGACGGTCGAGCCGGGCTTCTGCGAGGTCCATCTGGTGCCGCGACCCGAACTCACCCAGCAGCACGGCTTCGTCCATGGCGGCGTGCTGGCGACACTGGTCGACACCGCCTCGGGCTACGCCGCGTTCTCGCTGATGCCGGCGGACGCGGCGCCGCTGACGGTGGAATACAAGCTCAACATCCTGCGGCCGGGCGGCGGCGACAAGCTCATCGCGCGTGCCCGCGTGGTCAAGCCGGGGCGGACGCTCAACGTGGTGCAGGCGGACTGCTTCAATGTGCGCGGCGGCGCCGAGGAGATGTGCGTGACCTCGCTGCAGACGCTGATGACCATGACCGGATGGGACGACCGGGCGCGGGTGTAGGGAGCGATTGCCGGACGCACCGCCGCCGCCCCGCCCCTTGGGCACTAGGAGCCGCAGCGCTAGACTGACACGCAACGCGAACAGGCAGGCGACCATGGCGATCCCCAACCAGCTTCCCTCGCTCAATTTCGACCTCGGCGAGACCGCCGAGATGCTGCGCGACAGCGTGATGTCCTTCGCCTCGGACGAGATCGCGCCGATCGCCAACGAGATCGACCGCACCGACGAGTTCCCCCGCGCGCTGTGGCCCAGGCTGGGCGACCTCGGCCTGCACGGCATCACCGTGGAGGAGGAATATGGCGGCTCCGGGCTGGGCTATCTCGAGCACGTCGTGGCGATGGAGGAGGTGTCGCGCGCCTCGGGCTCGATCGGCCTGTCCTACGGCGCGCACTCCAACCTGTGCGTCAACCAGATCCGCCGCAACGGCACCGAGGAGCAGAAGCGGCGCTACCTGCCCGGGCTGATCTCGGGCGAGGCGGTGGGCGCGCTGGCGATGTCGGAGCCGGGCGCGGGTTCCGACGTGGTCGGCATGACCACGCGCGCCGAGAAGAAGGGCGACCGCTATGTCCTCAACGGCCGCAAGCTGTGGATCACCAACTTCGACGAGGCCGATACGCTGGTGGTCTACGCCAAGACCACGCCCGACGCCGGGCCCAAGGGCATCACCGCCTTCCTGATCGAGAAGGGCTTCAAGGGCTTCTCGACGGCGCAGAAGCTCGACAAGCTGGGCATGCGCGGCTCGCCCACCGGCGAGCTGGTGTTCGAGGACTGCGAGGTGCCCGAGGAGAACGTGCTGGGCGCGGTCGACAAGGGCGTGGGCGTGCTGATGTCGGGCCTCGACTACGAGCGCGCGGTGCTCGCCGCCGGGCCGCTGGGGCTGATGCAGGCCTGCATGGACACGGTGGTGCCCTACGTCCACGAGCGCAAGCAGTTCGGCCAGCCGATCGGCGAGTTCCAGCTCATGCAGGGCAAGCTCGCCGACATGTACACGACGATGAACGCGTGCAAGGCCTACGTCTACGCCGTGGCCAAGGCCTGCGACCGCGGCGAGACCACGCGCAAGGACGCCGCCGGCGCGATCCTCTACGCCGCCGAGAAGGCCACCTGGATGGCGCTCGAGGCGGTGCAGGCGCTGGGCGGCATGGGCTACATCAACGAGAGCCCGACCGGCCGCCTGCTGCGCGACGCCAAGCTCTACGAAATCGGCGCGGGGACGAGCGAGATCCGGAGGATGCTGATCGGTCGCGAGCTGTTCGAGGAGACGGCTTAGGGGCGCGGATTCTTCCGACGCAGCGGTTGCGGACGCCACGGGAAAGTCCTAATCACATCCCAATACGGGCAGCGTAAAGCCGAGACGGATCGATCCGCGAGCGAACCGCCATGAAGAGAGCAGCCAGAACCGCAACGCTTTCGGCGGCAGCCGCCATGCTCGCCGCCGGGCTCATCGGTGCGCCCGCACGGGCTCAGGAAGGGTCGGGTTCCGGGGCGTCTTCCCAGAGTGGGCCCGAAGTGCATGCCGCCCAGCTCGTCGGCGTCTTCTACAACACCTGCGTGCGCCACCTGCAGGACAACTGGGACGGCCTGGGCCAGACCATGCAGCAGATGGGGTTCAACGCCGATCCGCGGCCCGAGGTGCGCAACGGCCTGCTCGGCGGCGCCGAAGGCGACGTGTGGAGCGGGCAGAGCGAGGCCGGCGTGGTCTATATCGTGTTCATTCCCGAGAACACGCTGTGCGCCATGGAGTTCAGCCGAACCGACGCCGATTCGGCTGCGCTCAAGCAGCGCTTCGGCGAGATGTCGGACCAGGTTTTCGAGACCATGTCCGCCAGCGCCGGGGCGCCGGAGGTCGAGCGTAAGACGGACAGCGGGGAGGTCGAGCTCGCAGACGGCAGCGGCAAGATGGACTATGTCTCCTACCTGCTGATGACCGACGCCTCGTCGCTGGGCATCTATTATGAGCTGGCCGTGGCGCCGCCCAAAGACGGAACGGGCCGCGGCCACATGTCTATCTCCTATGTGCCGAAGCAGGCAGGTCAGGGCCAGGGTCAGAATTAGGGCCATGCGTCGGTCCCCGTTGCACTGCACCATGATGTGGCTTACCTCTAGCCGTCAGGCCCCCGGCCGGCGCGATGCGCGCGCCGGTGCGGCGCACCGACAAGGAGGTCAGCCATGAACAGCACCGATCCCGTGGTCATAATCGACGGCGCGCGCACGCCGATGGGCGGCTTTCAGGGCGAGCTGAAGGACGCCACCGCGACCGAGCTGGGCGCGGTCGCGATCAAGGGCGCGCTGGAGCGCGCGCGGCTCAAGCCCGAGGACGTCTCCGAGGTCATCATGGGCTGCGTGCTGCCCGCCGGGCAGGGCCAGGCGCCGGCGCGCCAGGCGGCGCACGGCGCGGGCATCCCTTGGGACGCAGGCGCGACCACGGTCAACAAGATGTGCGGCTCGGGCATGAAGGCGGCCATGTTCGGCCACGACCTGATCCTCGCCGGGTCGGCGGAAGTCGTCGTCGCCGGCGGGCAGGAGAGCATGACCAACGCGCCCTACCTGCTCGAGAAGGCGCGCTCGGGCTACCGCATGGGGCATGGGCGGATTGTCGACCACATGTTCCTCGACGGCCTCGAGGATGCGTACGACAAGGGCCGGGCCATGGGCACCTTCGCCGAGGACACCGCTCAGCACTATCAGTTCACCCGCGAGGCGCAGGACGAGTTCGCCATCGCCTCGCTCAAGCGTGCGCAGGCGGCCAACGAAGACGGCACCTTCGACGACGAGATCGCGGCGGTGACGGTGCGCGAGAGAACTGGCGAGCGCAAGGTCGACCGCGACGAGCAACCCTTCCGCGTCAACATCGAGAAGATCCCCTCGCTCAAGCCCGCCTTTCGCGAGCACGGCACGGTGACGCCCGCCAACTCCTCGTCCATCTCCGACGGCGCCGCGGCGCTGGTGCTGACGCGGGCGTCGGAGGCGGAGAAACGCGGGCTCACGCCGCGCTACCGCATCCTGGGCCACACCACCCATGCGCAGGAGCCGGCCTGGTTCACCACGGCCCCGGTGGTCGCGATCCAGAAGCTCCTCGACAAGCTGGGCTGGAAGGCGAAGGACGTCGATCTCTACGAGGTCAACGAGGCCTTCGCAGTGGTCGCCATGGCGGCGATGAAGGAACACGGGCTGCCGCACGACGTGGTCAACATCCACGGCGGCGCGTGTGCGCTGGGGCACCCGATCGGCGCCTCGGGAGGGCGGCTCATCGTCACGCTGATGAACGCGCTGGACAAGACCGGCGGCAAGCGCGGTATCGCGTCGTTGTGCATCGGCGGCGGCGAAGCCACCGCGATCGCGATCGAGCGGATGCAGTAGGATAAAGAAGAGGCGGGGCGGCCGGGGGGCCGTGCCCGTTTCCGAAGGGAGGGGGCAGCATGGCGCGACGGCGCATCCGCAGCGGGTCGAGCTTCGAGGAGTTGGTCGGCTTCAGCCGCGCCGTGGTCGATGGCGACTGGATCTGGGTCGCCGGCACCACCGGCTTCGACTACGCCAGCATGACCATCTCCGACGACCCGGCCGAGCAGGCCGAGCAGACGCTGCGCAACATCGCCGCCGCGCTGGAGGAGGCCGGGGCGTCGATGGCCGATGTGGTGCGCGCGATCTACTATCTGGGCGAGGGCGTCGACATCGCCACGGTCGCGCCGGTGATCCGAGAGCACCTCGGCGCGGCGGCGCCGGCGGCCACGGCCGTCACCGCCGGGTTCATCGACGGCCGGATCAAGATCGAGATCGAGGTGACGGCGGTGCGGCAGAGCCGCTGAGGCGGGCGGCGCCGAGGCACGCGCAGAGGGGAGCAGCAAGCCCCATGAGCACCGTTCTGATCACAGGCGCGAACCGCGGCATCGGCCTGGCCTTCGTCCGGGCCTATGCCGCCGACGGCTGGTACGTCCACGCGGCGTGCCGCACCCCCGATGCAGCCGACGAGCTGAACGCGGTCGAGGGCGAGGTGCAGGTGCACGGGCTCGATGTCACCGACGAGGCTTCGGTGGCCGAGCTGGCACGCGACCTGGAGGACATCTCGCTCGACGTACTGATCAACAATGCCGGCGTGGGCGGCGGTGACGGCAGGTCGTTCGGCGACCTGGACTACGCCCTGTTCGCCAACGTCCTCGACGTCAACGTGTTCGGGCCGCTGCGTATGGCGGAAGCGTTCACGCCGCATCTGGAGCGCGACCGGGGCGGCGTGTTGGCGAACATCACCTCGGGGCTCGGCTCGATCCGGAACAACACCGGCGGCATGATCAAGTACCGAACCTCGAAGGCGGCGCTGAACCAAGCGATGGTCACCGTGGCGCACGAATTGGTCGACCGCGGCATCGTGACCATCCTGGTTCATCCGGGATGGGTGCGGACGCGCATGGGCGGCGACCACGCCAACCTCGCACCCGAGGAATCGGTCGAAGGCATGCGGCAGGTCATCGCGAAGGCAGGGCGGGCGGACAACGGCCGGTTCTTCCGCTATGACGGCAGCGATCTGCCCTGGTGAGCATGTGAGGCGCGGCGGCGAGGACACGACATGCCCGAGACCATCGAACGACTGAAGGCCGGCTTCCGAGCGTTCCGCTCGATCCACTATGAACTGCGGCCCGAAACCTACGAGGCGCTGGCCGAGGGCCAACACCCCGAGGTACTGGTGATCGCCTGCTCAGACAGCCGCGTCGACCCGGCGATCCTACTCAGCGCCCAGCCCGGCGAACTGTTCGTGGTGCGCAACGTCGCCAACCTGGTGCCGCCCTACGAGCCCGACGGCCGCCACCACTCGACCTCCGCGGCAATCGAATTCGCGGTGCGCGACCTCAAGGTGCGTCATATCGTGATCCTGGGCCATTCGCGCTGCGGCGGTATCCACGCGCTGCGTGAGGGCGTCGAGGGGCGCGACTTCATCGGCCCGTGGACAGCGCTCGCGGCCGAGGCGTGCCGCCATGCCGACAGCTCGGTGCAGGCCGAGCAGGCTGCCATTGCGGCGTCGCTGCACAACCTCACCGGATTCCCCTGGGTTGCCGAGCGAATGGAGAATGGCGAGCTGTCGATCCATGGCTGGTGGTTCGATCTCCAGGAGGGCCGGCTATTGGAGGTCGGGCGAGACGGGTCGGCGAGCGAGGCGGCCTGAGCGTCAGCCTGTGCTGCGCTCCTCCGGCGCGGGCCAGACGGCGATGACGATGGCTTCGTCGCGGCCACGGATTGGATGGGGCGGGAGCTCGGTGAACGACGCGGCGACGTGAGAGTCCGCCTCACGCGCGGCGTCCAGGGCAGCTTGGGATACGACGATGCGGGCGCCCAGCGTGCGAGTGAGGCCCTCGAGGCGACTCGCGACGTTGACCGTGTCGCCGGCGACCGTGAACTCGAAGCGGTCGGCGCCGCCCAGGTCGCCCGCCAGGACCGGGCCGTAGTGGATGCCGATGCCGAAGCCGAGCGGCTGTTGATCGGCTTCGCGCCGCGCCTCGTTCCAGGTCTCCATATCGGCGGCGAGGTCGCGCGCGGCGGCGAGCGCATTGGCCGCGGCGGCCGGGTCGGGCACCGGCATCCCGAAGCAGGCCATGGCGCCGTCGCCCAGGAACTTGTCCACCGATCCGCCGCGGCCGAACACGGCCCGGACCACGCGGCCGTGGAAAGTGCGCAGGAGCGTCATCGCGGCGTCGGGCGCCATGCGCTCGCTCAGGGCGGTGAACCCGGCGAGATCGACGAACATCACGGCGGCCGGGCCCTGGCGGTCGAAGCCATAGGGCTCGTCGCGGTCGATGATCGCGTCCACCACGGTCGGTGAGAAGTACCGGGCGAGGTTGCGCCTGTGGCGCTCGGCCAGCGCGCGCCGTCGCTGCTCGCGCAGCGTGCCGAGCGTCGCACACCAGGCGAAGACCAGTGCCAGGGCGGCAGCCGGAGCCACGAAGCCGATCCACAGGTGCCACAGGTCGAACGCCAGGTAGTTGACCCCGGCCCAGGCGGCGAGCAGCAGGCCCGCGCCCAGCCCGCCCAGCGCCAGAGCGCGCGAGCGGCTGGCCAGCGCCGCGCCGAGACCGAGCAGGACGATGGCCGCGATCTCGATCGCTTTGGTGGTGCGGTCCCTGACCAGCGAGCGGCCGTGAAGCAGATTGTCGATGACGGTAGCGTGGTGCTCGGCCCCGGGCAGGGTCTGATCGAAGGGAGTGGCGAAGCTGTCGCCGACGCCCTTGGCGGCGCCGCCGATGATCACCAGGCGATCGCGCAAAAGCCCTGGATCAACCTCCCCGGCCACCAGATCGGCGAAGGACACGGTGGGAAAAGTGCCGGCCGGACCGTAATGGTTGACCGGCAGCCGCATCAGGCTGTCGGTAGGCACGAAGCGCTCGCCCAGCCGCAGCCCGTCGCCGAGCACCGGCGCCACCGCCGGGCGAGGCAGGCCGAGCCAGGCGCGCGCGGCCTCGACCGGTAGTGAGGGATACCAGGCGCCGCCCATCTCGAGCGCCGGCAGGTCATATCGCAGTCGGCCGTCGGGCTCGACCCGGACGGTGACATGGGCGCGCATCGCTGCGGCGTCGGCCAGGGCATCGACCGGCGCCAACACGCCTGCCGGGCGCGCCGTGCGCGGCGCCGGCTTGCCCGCGTGATCGACGGTCACCGGAAAGGCGGAACCGGCCAGGCTTGCGGGCATTCCCGGGACGTTGATGTCCGCCGGGTCGAAGACGAACGCGAACGGGACCAGGACGTTGCCTGCCGCGGCGATGGCCTCGGCCAGGCGGAGGTCGCCGCGGCGCTTGGCGAGCATGCGGTCGAGGGTCTCGGCCAGGACGGGCCGGTCGGCGGCGAGCACGTCGCGGACCCGGTGCAGGGTCGCGGCCTCGGACTCGCTCAGTTCACCGCCGGCGCCGGCGAACAGCAGGTCGAATACGATGACCCTGGGCTCGGCGGCGGCGATGCGCTCGACCGCGCGGGCCACGAGCTCGCGTGGCAGCGGCCAGCGGCCGAGGCGCGTGAGCGTCGTGTCGTCGATCATCACCAACACCGTCTCGCGGCCCGGCACGACGGGCCCGCGCAGGTGGAAGCGGGCGTCGAGCGCGGTGCCCTCGAGCGCGGCGAAACCCGGCACGCGGGCCGGGACGAGCTGGAGCGCGACGAGCGCCGCGATCAGGATGCCGATCCCGGCCCATTGGAGCCGGAAGCTCGGCCCGGCATCAGCGAAGCGTTGTGCGTTCAAGGAACGACTCGACCCGCGCCTCCGGCCATTGGCGAGGGCCCTTGGCGGGCTCGTCCGCTAGGACATCGAGGCCGAAGCCCGGGGCGAGGATCGCGCCCACGCTCCCGTCCTTGGCGCTCACCGCCACGCGGTCCTCGACCGCGAGCACCGCGGTGGCACCGACCCCGGCTTCGACGATAAAGACGGTGGAGCGCGCCGAGGCGACGGCGACACCGGTCTCGACGTCTAGCGGCGCGGCGCCGGAGCCGGGCAGGGCGGCGCGCAGGATACCCTTGACCAGTTTCCATACGGCGCCGGCGGTGTCGTCGACGTCGCCGGCATATTGCGCCAAGGCGACCTCGGTGTCGGGGCCGACCGTAATCTCGGAGCCGTCGTTCATGGCGAGCAGCGCACGGCCGTCGGCGGCGGTCACGACGCGGTCGAGCGCGAACAGTTGGGTGCCGGGCTGGAGGGCGTCCGACCCGGCGGCGCGATGCACGTGCACCGTCCCCTCGATGCCGACGGCCTCGCCGACCGGGTCCGCCGACTGAGCGGCAGCGGGCGGGGCGAACCAGGCGAGCGCGAGCACGACTCCGGCAGTCAGCAGCGATGCGGCGATTCTCATTGCGAGCCTCGTCTCGGCGATGGAGGTTTGGCGACGGGCCGCAGTGTAACCGAAGCGTGCCCGCCGTGGGACCCGGCGCGCGAACGATCGCCCGGCGCGTGGCATGCGGGCTTGACCGCCCCGACGGGGGCGGCCAACGTTGCGTCATTCTGCCCTGTCGGACGGGCACGCTCGAGGACATCGAGCGCCAGCCCCGATGCGACGGCTGGACCGACGCGGCGTGAGGAGCGAGCGATGCTGTTGACCGAAGAGCAGGGCATGATCCGCGACATGGCGCGCAGCTTCGCGCGCGAGCGGCTGGCGCCCGGGGCGGAGGAGCGCGACCGCAAGGCCGAGGTGCCGCTCGATCTGCTCGCCGAGATGGGCAAGCTGGGCCTGATGGGCATGTGCGTGCCCGAGGAATGGGGCGGCGCGGGCGCCGACTACGTCTCTTACGTGCTGGCACTGGGCGAGATCGCGGCGGGCGACGGCGGCGTCTCGACCATCATGTCGGTGAACAATTCGCCGGTGGGCGCGGCGATCCTCGACTACGGCACCGACACGCAGAAGGAGCGGTTCCTCAAGCCCTTGGCGAGGGGCGAGATCATATCGGCCTTTGCGCTGAGCGAGCCGCAGGCGGGCTCGGACGCCGCCAACATCAAGACCCGCGCGAGGAAAGCTGGCAACAAGTACGTCCTCAGTGGCACCAAACAGTTCATCACCTCGGGCTCCACGGCCGCGGTCAACCTGACCTTCGCGGTGACCGACCCCGAGGCGGGCAAGAAGGGCATCTCGGCCTTCCTGGTGCCGACCGACAGCAAGGGCTACACGGTCGCGCGCAAGGAGGACAAGCTGGGCCAGCGCGCCTCGGACACCTGCCAGATCGTGTTCGACGACGTCGAGGTGACGCCCGACCTGCTGCTCGGCGAGGAAGGCGAGGGCTACAAGATCGCGCTCGCCAACCTGTCGACCGGGCGCATCGGCATCGCGGCGCAGGCGACGGGTCTGGCGCAGGCGGCGTACGAGGCGGCGCTGGCCTACGCCAAGGAGCGCGAGAGCTTCGGCAAGAAGATCGTCGAGCACCAGGCGGTGGGCTTCAAGCTGGCCGACATGGCGACGAAGATCGAAGCGGCGTGGCAGCTCATCCTGCACGCGGCCACCCTCAAGGACCGTGGCGAACCGTGCCTCAAGGAGGCGTCGATGGCCAAGCTGTTCGCCTCGGAGAGCGCCGAGCGCGTGTGCTCCGACGCGATCCAGATCCACGGCGGCTACGGCTATCTGCGCGACTTCCCGGTCGAGCGCTACTACCGCGACGTCCGGGTGAGCCAGATATACGAGGGAACGTCCGACGTGCAGCGGATGGTGATCCAGCGCGCGATCGCGGCGGAGTAGGGAGCTTTCACCGCGGCGCGGCGGCTGCGCCCGGTGCCGGCGACGCTGAAATCACGCCGTATCTGGGAGCCTTACCGCGCCGGCTCGATCGGGAGGTCGCCTGGGCCCAGTTCCGCGAGCGGTCCGATGACGACGTGTATCGATGCCTGGCGTGGCTCTACGACGGGTTCCCGTTTGTGAGCGAGGAGGTGCGCGCTCAGTCAGCGGCGAAGCAGTAGAACAGCCCGGCGCCGCCGGTGCTGCGGAGTCCGTCCTGGCTGCAGCCGCGGCTCGGATGCGCCGAGTTCCATGAGGTGTTGCCGCCGCCGTGGCGGTCGTGGTGGCCGACCTGGGCGCTGCCCTCGCCGCTCGACGTCCAGTTGGAGCAGGTGTGGTCCTGGTCGTCCGGGAAGTAGGCCGTGCCGTCGGCCTGGGTGCCGGTCAGCATGTCGTGTTCGTTGACGTCGGCATAGCGGCCCTTGACCTCGTTCCCGTTCTCGTCCAGCGCGGTGCGCTGCACGATGTTGGGGTTGATGTGGAGCTGGTCCAGATCGGAGGCGATCAGCTCGCCGCGAGCGTTGTACCAGGGACCGATCCCGATCCGGCTGCGGGCATGGACCCCGCGCCGGTCCGGCTCCTCGGTGCTGAGGTAGGCGCGCCATTCCCGGTCGCCGGCGCCCGCCGCCTCCGCCAGCGACTGGCAATGCGCGTCGGCACCCTCGAGGCCGCCGAGATCCGCGCCATTACCCATGCCGACGCTGGTCACGAAGAAGCCCATCGGATGATCTTCCTGCGCGTGCGGCGCGTGGACGCCGAGCGCCGCCAGGAAACCCACCGCCGCTACAAGTCCGGTCGATCGCATCGCTTCAGCTCCTCTGTCGCATTGTGACATGACACGCGCCGGGCCCTGCCAGCGGAAGGCGGCACACAATCGGCCAAGACTATCCCGGCGGTCGAGGCCGCGACCACACGGTGCCCGATCACTTTTGCGGGAGCGGCCGGCGGGCCCGGCTCTCGCATGGCACGGGCCATCGATGTCCGCACCCCGCGCAACCCCCTCATGCTTCGACACGGGCCAGCGGGATGCGTATCGTCGCGCCGCATTCCGACCGAGCCCGTGTCATGTCCGCGCGCAGCTACAAGATCGACGTCGCCCTGCTCAGCGGCTGCTGGGGGCTGAACACCGTGACCAACCTGCTGCTGGTCTCGGTGGTGGCGCTGGCCGGCCATGCGCTAGCCGAATACAAGCCGCTGGCGCTGCTGCCGGTGGCGCTGCAGTGGTTCGCGACGGCGGCGGCGACGGTGCCCGCCGCCTACACCATGCGGCGCGTCGGGCGGCGCGCCGGGTTCTCGATCGGGGTGGTCATCGGGCTGGCCGGCGCGGTGCTGGCGGTCGGGGCGTTCTACGCCCGGGAGTTCTGGGCGCTGTCCGCAGGCGTGGCGCTGATCGGCGCCGCCAACGGCTTCAACTGGCAGCTCCGCTTCGCCGCCGCCGAGGTGGCGCCCGAGAGCTTCCGGGCGCGGGCCATCTCGTTGGTGCTGGCGGGCGGCGTGGTGGCGGCGCTCCTGGGCCCGACGCTCGCGATTTGGAGCCGGGACATGCTGGCGGTGGAGTATGGAGGCTCGTTCGTGGTGATCGGCGCGATGATGGTCTCGATCCTGGTGCTGCTGCAGTTCGTGCGCATCCCCGCGCCGCCGGCGGAGAGCCTGGTGGGCGGCCGGCCGCTGGGCGCGATCGCCGTCGCCGATGCGCGCTTCGCGGTGGCGGTCATGGCGGCGGTGGTCAGCTATGCGGTCATGGTGCTGTTGATGGCGATCACGCCGCTGGCGATGCGCCTGCACCTGCACAGCTTCGAGGACGCGACACTGGCGATCCAGTGGCACGTGCTGGGCATGTACGTGCCGGCCTTTTTCACCGGCTCCCTGATCAGGCGCTGGGGCGTGCTGCGGGTGATGCTGGCTGGCGGTGCGATGATGGCCGCGTGCCTGGCAATCAACCTGTCCGGGCAGTCCGTGTGGCACTTCTGGGTCGCGCTCGCGCTGCTCGGTGTCGGCTGGAACTTCCTGTTCGTGGGCGCGACCACGCTGCTGACCGAGACCCATACCCCGGCGGAGCGCGCCAAGGTGCAGGGTGTGAACGACCTGATCGTGTTCGCCTCGGTGGGCCTGGCGACGGTAATGAGCGGCTCGCTGTTGCTCAATGTCGGCTGGGCGGCGGTCAACTGGGTCGCGCTGCCGCTGGTGCTGCTGGTGTCGGGCGCGGTGCTGTGGCTGGGCGCCCGGCGGCGGGCGCAGGCGGCGTAGGGGACGGCGAGTCGCGCTTGACCCCCTCCGCGGCCCCTTTATCCTGGTCGCACGAACAACCCGGAGACCGCCATGCGCGCATTGCGGGCATTGCCCTTTGCCCTGGCCCTGACGCTGCCGGCCACGGTGTTGGTCGGCTGGTGGCTGGGCGGGTGGTGGACCTTCCTGACCATCGTCTACGCGTTCCTGCTGCTGCCGCTGGGCGATCAGGCGCTGGGGCCGCGCTTCGCGGAGCGCGAGCCGGCGGCCGGCTCGTGGGGCTACAACGCGGCGCTCTACGCCGTTGTGCCCGCGCTGCTCGCGCTGGCGAGCTGGGCCGTGTGGGTGGCGGGGACGGCGCCGATGACGGCGGTCGAGGCGGTCGGCTTCACCCTGTCTACCGGCGCCGCGATGGGCGGCATCGGCATCACGGCGGCGCACGAGCTGATTCACCGGCGACGGGCATGGGAGCGGGGTCTGGGGCTCGCGCTCCTGGCCGCGGTGACCACGCCGCGCGACCCGGCCTCGGCCGAGATGGGCGAGACTGTCTACCGCTTCATCTGGACCAGCTACTGGGGCCAGCACCTGCAGTCCTGGCACATCGAGGCCGAGCGGCTGCGCCGGCGCGGCGCCGCCGTGTGGGGGCCGCGCAACCGGATGCTGTGGTACCTGGCCGTGCAGGCGGCGATCTGGGCCGGCATCGCCTGGGGGCTGGGCTGGTGGGCGCTGGCTTTCTTCGCCGCGCAGAGCTACGTGGCGAACGCCGAGCTCGAGACGGTCAACTACCTCGAGCACTATGGCTTGCGGCGCACGGAGGTGGCGCCGGGCCGGTACGAACCGTTCGCCGAGCGGCACGCCTGGAACAGCTCGAACCGCCTGACCAACTGGTACCTGTTCAACCTCGCCAAACACTCGCGCCACCACGCCCATGCCGAGCTGCGCTACGACGAGCTGGGCGATGTGCCCGAGAACCCGCAGCTTCCCGGCGGCTACGCGCAGATGGTCATGCTGGCGATGGTGCCGCCCCTGTGGTGGCGGGTGATGGATCGGCGGGTGGCGGCGGTACGGGCGGCGGTGTAGGGCCGCCGGCGTGTGAGGGGCGGCTCAGGGAAGGACCGGGAAGCCTTCGTGCGCCGCCGCAGCCTTGAGACGGTCGTCCAGGCACAGGAACGCCAAGGAGCCGGGATCGTCCTCGGCGACCGCCAGCGCGGCCGCAAGCTGCAGTGCATCGGCGGCCCGCAAGGGGTGTGTGCGCAGGAGCCGTCGCGCGTAAAGCCGTACCGCCTCGGTCGGCGACACCTCCGCCGCCGAAAGGGTCAGCGTGCGCAGCCGGGACAGCGCGGCGTTCGCGTCGTCGAGGTCGAGCGCGCCCTCGCGCTCCCTGCGGGCGATGGCGGAGGTGCATTCGACCGGGGTCGCCCACCAGAGGATCATCGGGTCGTCCATCCCGACCAAGGGGCGCAAGTCGGGGGCGTCGGGCTCCGCCAGCAGCAGCGGCACCAGGGCCGAGCTGTCCCAGGACCTCACCGCCCTTCGTCGCGTTCGTCGAGGAGCGCCTGAAGGACGCTCGCGCGGGCCTGGGGCCTCTCCTCGGACAGGAATCCGGGCGGCAGGACACGGGCCGCCCGGCGCACCGTTCCGGCGGCCTCGAGCCGATCGAGGCGGGCGTCCGTCGGCTCGGCCCCGGATATCTTCTCGATCCGCGCGATCGGTCGGTCGCGATCCATCACGACGACGGTCTCTCCGGCCCGGACCCGGCGGAGATAGGCGCTGAGCCTGTTCTTGAGCTCGGAAACCGGAACGCGCAACATTTAGCCATTAAAGCCGATATAATATAGCTATGATAGCTATTTTCCCACGCGCCACGAGTGGCGGCTGATATATTGACGTTTACGTAAACGTTAACTGTCGTTCGCGACACCTGCCGGGTCAGGGCTGGCGCAGGGCGCGGTGCGGCTGTTAGATATCCGGCGGCCTGCCGGCGGAACCTGCATGAGGGACGGAACGCGCATGACGGTGCTCAAGACCGCGCTCAACGCTCGTTCGGACGAGTTCAAGACCAATGCCCAGGCCATGGAGGAGCAGGTCGGCGAACTGCGCCGAGCCGTGGCCGAGGTCAAGCGCGGCGGGCCCGAGCGGGCGCGGCTGAAGCACCTTGAGCGCGGCAAGCTGCTGCCGCGCGACCGGGTGCGCACGCTGGTCGACCCGGGTACGCCGTTCCTCGAGCTCTCTCAGCTCGCCGCGTGGGGCCAGCACGACAGCGAGGTGCCCTCGGGCGGTGTGATCACCGGCATCGGCCGCGTCTCGGGCCGCGAGTGCATGATCGTGTGCAACGAC
>CAZMTC010000029.1:0-26632 GCA_964569105.1 uncultured Alphaproteobacteria bacterium
TCTGGTTCCTGATCGTCATCGGGTTGACGGGCGTCTGGTACCTGTTCGAGGCGGCCCGGGTCGATTTCGGCGACGGCAAGGTGGCCTATGCGGGCGATCCCGGCTTTGCAGTTCACGCCGTACCGGAACCGGTTACGGGCCCCTCGTCGATCCCATTGCCGCTGGACGCTCTGGTTGCACGGGCGAGGGAACTGCGGCCCGACTTGGATATCCTCAGCATTGCACTGCAAGACGGCAAAATCGTTTTTGAGGGGCAGGCGGGGCATCTTCTCGTCCGCGATCGCGCCAACCAGCTTCATCTCGACCGGCGCACGGGCGAGGTTCTCTACAACCAGACCCCGCACGACTATTCGCTGTACTGGCGCTGGTCGGACACCGCCGACCCGCTGCATTTCGGCGATTTCGGCGGTCTGTGGTCGAAAGGGGTCTGGTTTGCCTTCGGCCTCGTCCTCTCGGGCCTGATCCTCACCGGCACCTGGCTCCACGCGCATCGGCTGGCGCGCGAGGCGGGCGGCGGGTCCCGCCATCGCTGGCCCGGAACGGGCGCGGCGATCCTCGTCACCCTGGGGGTTCTCGCGGCCTCGGTGCCCTATGGCTTCCATGAGGCGCGCGAATTCTACGGCCCGACCGTCGACGGCGTGAAACAGCTCCCCAGCCTCGCTCCCGGTGTCAGGGCCGTCGTCATCGGCTGGATCGTCCTTACGCTGGCCATCATCGCCGCGTGGGTCATGCTGTTGTGGCGGCCAGGGATCTTGATCCGCGCGGGGTCCCGAGCGTCCCGCCAGTCCGGCCCGGCCGAAGCGGTATAAGTCCGGCCCAGGCCGGCGACACACCTCGCGACTGGGCTTGCGCCGGAGCCTCGCCCGGGCAATTCTGGCGAGTAAAGCTCTCGCCCAGGCCGACGGCAGGTTCGTCACAGTGCTGCACCACGCCACCGCCCGCAACCGCCGCGACATGGTGTGCCGGGTCGGACTGCGGACGGTCGAGACCGCGCCGGTGCGGGCGACCGCGGCCTGACGCCGCGCTTCGAAAGGGATGGCCCGCGGTCCTTGAGCGCTGTGATCGTCAATGTTGTCCGCGCGGTGCGCGAGCGGCTCGAGCGGCCCGCGGGGGCACTGGTCATGCCGTTGGCCTACGGCGTCGTCGCGTCGCTCCTGTCGCACGGTCTGGCGGTTGTCCAGCCCGTCACCGCCTTGTGCGCGGCGGTGGCGCGCGGCCGGCCCGCTTTTGCGCCGCTGTCCGCGCGCAATCCCTACACGCTCGCCGTCGCCGCCCTGTTGGGCTGGATGGTGCTGTCCTTGGCCTGGACGACAGACGGCGCGCGGCCCGACTTCGCGCTCAGGGTGGTCCTCGTCGCCGCGTGCGGCCTGGTCCTCTGCGGCGCGGCCGCGGGTGCCTCCGCAGCGCAGGCGCGCTTCACCGGCATCGGCCTGGCGGCCGGCAGCGCCGTGGGCATGCTGATCGTGCTCGAGGAGACCTTCACCGCGGGCGCCGTCGCACGCGTCTTGCTCGAAGGCGTGCGCGATCGGCCCGAGACGTATTCCGCCTACCTGTCGGCCGGACCCGCCTTGATGTCCTGCGTTCTGTGGTTGTGCTTCGCGTTCGCTCGCAGGTGGGCGGGTCCGCCGGCCGTGGCAATCGTCGCGGCGGCGTTCGTCGCCATCGGCCTCAGGGCGGGCGCCGGCGCGGCGGTGGCCGGCGTCTGCATCGGGCTGGGCGTGCTGGCGCTGGTCCGGCTGGCACCGGGCGCGGGCGCGCGGCTGGTCCGCATCGGCATCGTCGCCGCCATTCTTCTGATGCCGGTGCTGCCCTGGGCATCGAACAAGGGCGAGTGGCTGCGCGATCTGACGGCGGGCGCGGCCTACTCGGCCTCCCATCGGCTCGAGGTGTGGAGCTTCACCGCCGAGCGCATCGCCGACCGGCCGCTGTTCGGCTGGGGTTTCGACGCCGCGCGCGCGATCCCGGGCGGCGGCGAGCGGCTCGACCCGGCGCGCGATCTCGGCGTCACCGGCACGGGGATACGCGGCAAGGCGGTGCGGATGCCGCTGCACCCGCACAACGGCGTGCTCCAGGTCTGGCTCGAGCTCGGCCTGGTCGGGGCGGCGTTGCTGGCGGGGCTGGCCTGGCGACTCATGCGGGGCCTCGACCGGCTCGGCGCAGGCGACGCGGGCCTGCGGGCCGTGCTCCATGCCACCGTCGCGTCCACTTTCACGATCTTCTGCCTCAGCTTCGGTGTCTGGCAGTCGCGCTGGCAGGCGGCGATGTGGATGGTCGCGGCGCTGTGTATCGTGGCGGCGGGACACCGCCGCCCACGGGCAAAGGAGTAGGGACGCGATGTGCGGTATCCTCGCCGCGCTGGGCTTCGAGCCGCCGCCGGCCGCGCTCGACCTGGTCGCGCATCGCGGGCCCGACGGCCAAGGCTGGGCGAGCTTCGGCAGCCCGGGCGGCCCGGTCGTCCTCGGCCACCGGCGCCTCGCGGTCATCGACCTCTCCGACGGCGGTCGCCAGCCCATGGCGACGCCCGACGGCCGCTACTGGCTGATCTACAACGGCGAGCTCTACAACTACCGGGAGCTGCGCGAGGAGCTGCGCGGGCAGGGCTGGCACTTCCGGTCTGAAAGCGACAGCGAAGTGTTGCTCGCCGCCTATGCCCAATGGGGCCGCGACTGCCTGCCGCGCTTCAACGGCATGTTCGCGTTCGCGGTCTGGGACGACACGGAGAAGCGTCTGTTCGCCGCCCGCGACCGGTTCGGCGTCAAGCCGCTCTACTGGTGGGCGGGGCCGCACGGCCTCGCCCTCGCCTCCGAGATCAAGCAACTCACGGTCCTCGACGGCTTCCGTGCCCGGGCGGACGAGGCGCGGCTGGTCGACTTCCTCGCCTGGGGCCTGTTCGATCACGGCGACGGGACTCTGTTCGACGCCGTGCACCAGCTCCGCGGCGGCGAATGGCTCGAGGCGGAGGCCGCGGACGGCTTCGCGCCGCGCACCGGACGGTGGTACGAACTCGCCCCCGCCACCGACGTTCCCGTCGGCGATGAAGAAGAGGCCGCGGCCCGCCTGCGCACCCTGATCGAGGATGCCGTCGCGCTCCAGCTCCGCTCCGACGTGCCGGTAGGCTCGTGCCTGTCGGGCGGCATCGACAGCTCGGGCATCGTCTGCCTGCTCGAGGCGCTGCGCGGCGACAGCGGCGCCGCCCGCCATGCCTTCGCCGCCGTGTTTTCGGACCCCGAGGCCGACGAGCGCCGGTTCGTCGACATGGTCGAGCGCGCCACCGATGCCGAGATCCACCGCGTCGCGGTCGACGAGGGCGCGATGGAGCACCTGGCCGAGACCGTCCTGTGGCACCAGGACGAGCCCTACGGCTCGACCAGCATGCTCGCCCAGTGGGCGGTGTTCGAGGCGGCGGCGGGTGCCGGGGTCAAGGTCATGCTCGACGGCCAGGGCGCCGACGAGCTGTTCGCCGGCTATCCGCCCATGCTGGCCCATCACCACGCGGAATTGCTGCGCCGCCGGCGCCTCGCCGCCCTGTGGCGTGCGCTGTCGGCGGAGCGCGGTCGCCATGGCGTGTCCTTCGCGCGCCAGGCGGCGCTGCTGATCGTCGCGGCCTTCGGCTCGCGGATCGCGCGCGGGGCGTTGCGGCTGGCGAGACATCCGGCTGCGGCGCCCTGGATCCATGCCGATCGCCTCGATGGCGTGACCGCATTCGAGGCCACAGCCGGCGCCGGCGCTGACGATCTCGTCGGGCTCCGGCGAACAATGGCCACGGCGACCAGCATCCCCATGCTGCTGCACTACGAGGACCGCGCGTCCATGGCGCATGGCATCGAGGCGCGCGTGCCTTATCTCGACCATCGGCTGGCCGAGTTCGCCCTCGCTCTGCCGCCGGACATGCTCGTGCGCGACGCACGGACCAAGTGGCTCCTGCGCCGGGCACTGCGCGGCGCGGTGCCCGCGGGCGTGCTCGAGCGCGACGACAAGCTCGGCTTCGCCACGCCCGAGCGGCGCTGGATGACGGGCCCGTTGGCCGGCTGGTGCCGCCGCCGCGCCGCGCGCATGGCCGAGCGGCGCCCCGACATGGTGGACGCGAATGCCGTGTCGACGCTGCTCGAGGGCGGTCCGAAAGCGGGACAGGCGGGGCGCGCGATCTGGCGCCTGGCCGCGTGCGATGCCTGGATGGAGCGCTTCGGCGTCGTCTGACCGCGCTTGCAACCGTGGCCGGAACCATGCATTGCCCACCCGAACAGCGGCAGCGTCCGGGGACAAGTCGGTGAGCGAGCGAGCGGAACGGGACGGCGGCCGACCGGAGGACGGCGGCAAGGTGCTGATGATCTGCACCTCCGACCTGACGGTGCCCACCGCGACCCGGGTCCATTTCCTGTCGGTCGCCCGCGGCTTCCGGCGCCGCGGCAGGGAGGTCGAGCTGTTCTGCGTCGGCGAGGTGCCGGCCGAGTACGGGCTGACCGTCAACGCCATCGCCCCGCGACCGGCACGCGGCATGCTGCGCGGCCGGCTGGGCGTCTTCGCGCGCCATTTCGCGCTGCTGCTGCGCCACCTGCCGCGCCTGCGCCGGGTACGCCACGACTTCGTCTACATCCGCACCTCGTCGCTGACCTTGCCCGCCGTCCTGGTCGCCAAATACCTGCTGCGCGGCCCGGTGGTGACCGAGCACAACGGCTGGATCGCCGACGAGGGCCGCGTGCTCGGCCTGCCGCGCTGGAGCGCCTGGGCGCAGGCGCGGCTGCAGCGCGCCGAGGCCCGCGCCTCCGACCTGGTGCGCGGCGTGACGCTGGGCATGAAGCGCATCCTGGTCGAGGAGGGCATCGCCTGGGAGAAGATCGTCGTCGTCGGCAACGGGACCGACACCGCGGCCCTGCGGCCTGCCGACAAGGCCGACGCCTGCGCCCGCATGGGGCTGCCCGGCGATCGTCCCACCGTCGGGTTCGTGGGCAACCTGGTGCCTTGGCAGGGCGTCGAGCGTTTGCTGGAGGCGATGCCCGCGCTGCTCGCCGAGGTTCCGGACCTTCTGGCGGTCGTCGCCGGCGGCGGGCCGAGCCTGGAGAGCCTGAAACGCCGCGCGGACGATCTGGGCATCGCCCATGCCGTCCACTTCCACGGCTGGTTCCCCAACGAGCAGGCCGGCGACCTGATCAACTGCTTCGACGTGGCGGTGGCACCCTTCGTCGAGGAACGCAACGCCCGCATCGGCCTGTCGCCGCTCAAGATTCGCGACTACGCCGCCTGCGGCCGGGCGATCGTCACCACCCGTCTGCCGGGCCTCGCCGAGCTGGGCGCGGAGGGCGTGCTGGTCGATTGCGACACGTCCGATCCGCGGACACTGACCGCCGAGATTCTGGCGCTGCTGCGCGATCCCGTGCGTCGTGCCGACCTCGGGGCGCGGGCCCGGGCCAAAGCCGAAGCGGACTTCGACTGGCAGGCCATCGCCGATGCGATCCTCGAAGCGGTGTCCGCAGGTCCCGCACGCGCTCGGCCACTGGTCGCGCATCTCATGCCCAGCCTGCAGACCGGCGGCGCCGAGCGCATGCTGACCAACTACCTGACCCACAGCGACGGGGCCGGGCTCGATCACGCGGTGGTCGCGTTGATGGGCCGGCGCGGCTTTGCCGAAGCGATCGAGCTGCGCGGCATCCCGGTGATCGAGATCGGCATGGGCCGCACCTTCGGGTCGACGCTCGGCGCGCTGGGGCGGTTGCGCCGGGTCCTGCGCGCGCTCGACCCCGATGTGGTCGATGGCTGGATGTACCACGGCGCCGTGTTCGGCTGGCTGGGCATGCTGGGGCTCGGCCGGCGCAACCGGGGGCTCCGGGCGCGGCTGATCCAGATCCGCTGCACGCTGATGCAGCTCGACAAGTACGGCCTCGCGCTCTGGGCCAGCTACCGCCTGACCGGCCGCCTCGCGCGCGAAGCGACCGAGGTCGTCTACAACTCGAATGCGGGCCGGCGGCAGCATCTCGAGGCCGGCTTCCCCGCCGACAAGGCGCTGGTCGTGCGCAACGGCGTCGACACCGACCTGTTTCGCCCCGACCCTGCGGCGCGGGCGCGGTTGCGCGCCGAGTGGGGCGTGAGCGGCGGCGAGGTGCTGGTCTGCACCGTCGCCCGCTACGACCCGATGAAGGGCTACGACCTGCTGGTCCGGGCAGCCGACGCGCTCGCCGGCACCTGCCGCTTTGTCGCCGCCGGCCTCGA
Source organism: uncultured Alphaproteobacteria bacterium (assembly GCA_964569105.1). GTDB lineage: Bacteria > Pseudomonadota > Alphaproteobacteria > CAZMTC01 > CAZMTC01 > CAZMTC01. The sequence goes on from CAZMTC010000029.1 coordinate 6,205, forward strand.
CACCGAGCGCAAGCTGCCGTCGCATCCCAACCTGATCCGCCTGGGCATGCGCCGTGACATCCCCGCCGTGCTCGCCGCGTGCGACGTCTTCTGCCTGCCCTCGACCTTCGGCGAGGGCTTCCCCAACGTGGTGATCGAGGCGATGGCGGCGGGCCTGGTCCCGGTCGCCTTCGACGTCGGCGAGAGCGCGGAGATCATTGGCGAGCACGGCGTGGTGGCCCGCCCGATCACGGACGAAGCGCTCCAGGCGGCGCTCGGCGAGGCCGTGGCACGTCTGCGTGCCGACCCGCCACCGGGGCCCGCGATCCGCGCCAGCGTTGTCGAGCGCTACGGCATCGCCCAAGCCGTGGCGACCTACGATGCGCTCTACCGCCGCCTTGCCGGGCTGGACTGAAGCGGGCGCAACAGCACCACGCCCTTGTGCGAGTTGGCCACCGCCAGCACGTCGCCGAGCACCTGCGCGTCGTAGGGCCGGTCGAGGCCGAGCCCGTCCTCGGTCGCGAGCCAGCGGCCGTCGGCGTCGAACCACTGCAGCCGGTCGTTGCCCCAGTCGGTGACCACGAAGCGCCCGTCGGGTGTCGCGCTCAGCGCCACCGGCGCGTGGAACGCTGCGGATGCCGTGCCCTCGGGCGTTGCCGCCTCGGGGCCCCGCCAACCGCCCGTTCCGCCGCCGAGCTGCCCATGCCATTCGCCCGTGGCGGAAAAACGCTGCAGCCGATGGTTCCAGGTATCCGCCACCACCAACTCGCCGTCGGCGAGCGCACGGCACATATGGGGTCGGTGGAACCAGCACGGCTCCGAACCCGCCTCAAAGCCCGTCTCGGGCCCGAACCCGTCCCGTCCGCCGCCCAGCGCGCCCAGGAAGGTGCCGTCGGTGCCGTAGGCGAACACGGCGTTGAGCGCATACTCGGTGACCAAGAGTCGTCCGCCGCCGTCGAAATGCCCGGTGGCCGGCCCTGCCAGCGCGGGTGCGCGGTCCTTTGCGCCCAGCAGCCGCCCAGGGCCGCCGTCAGGGGGTACCAGATGCAGCCCCGGCGTGTAGTAGGTGACGACGAACAGTGTGCCGTCCGGCCCCACGGCGACGGAATGCGGCCCGTCGAACCGTGCCGGCGCGCGGGCCTCGGCCTGGGGCAACACGCCGCGCGCAACCGGCCGCACCGGCTCCCAGCCCTCGTCGCCCACCAGCCACTGGTAGCCGTCGAGCCCGGGCGTCAAGCGGCACAGCCCGTGGACATCCATGTCGGCGACCAGCAGCCGCTCTTCGCGGTCGCGCGCCAGTCCGAACGGACGGCCGAAGCCACTCAACACGGTCGATCCGCCGCCGCGCTCGGCGGCGACCGGCGGGCCCGGTTCGACTGTGCTCATACGCCGAACATGCGGTTGATCAGGCGCATGGTCTCGAGGCTGTCCTCGATCTCTACCGCCGCACTGGGTTCGCCGCGCACACGCGCCACCACCGCCTCCGCCTGGCGCAGGAAGCCCGGCTTGTAGCCGGTGTCGACTTCATCCGGATCGACCGGGTTCTGGGTCCGCTCGCCCGCGTTCTGGAACGCCGCTCGCTCGAGCGGCTGGAACAGCCAGCGGCGGCTGGGTGTGCTCAGCGCCGCGGCCCAAGGGCCGGGCCCCCGCCAGAGCCCCTCGTAGAGCGCGGCGTCGCCGCTGTCGAACGCCACATGCACCAGCACCACCTCGCTCTCCTCGCCGCGCCAGGGCATGACCGGCGTGACCTCGGCCACCGCACCGCGGCACAGCGCGCGCATCATGTCGATGACGTGAATCGAATTCGCATACATGAACTTCTCGACCACCGCCTCGGGGTGGGCGTGCGCGCGTGCCTCGGCGAAGCTCTGCTGGTCCTGGACGCGGACATAGCGCCGTTCGTCGCGGCTGCCCACGTCCTCGAGCGCCGCGCGAAGCCCCGAATAGAAGCGCCGGTTGAACCCCACCATCACCGGCTTGTCGCGCCCCGTGGCCGCCGCCGCGATGTCCTCGGCGTCGGCGAGGTCGTAGCCGGCGGGTTTCTCCAGCAACACCGCCCAGTCCTCCGCGAAACACGCCTTGGCGACCGCGTTGGCCGCCAGCTCCGGCACCGCGACGACGACGAGATCCGCGCCGGTTTCGGCCTTGAGGGCCGGTACGCTGTCCGCCACCACCGGCACGCCGTGATCCCGCGCGAGCGCCTCGGCCCGGGCTCGGGTGCGGCTTTGGATACCGGTCACTTCGACGCCGTCGATCGCCCCGAAGGCCCGGATGTGCTCGTTCGCCATCGATCCGGCGCCGACGATCGCAACCTTGGTCATGCTCTCTCCCGTTCTTCTCGCATGTCGGTCTCAGCGGCTTGTGCGCGGCACGCGCTCCAGTCGGCACAACCTGTCGATCAACCGCGCGATGCGCTCGGTCGCCCGACCGTCGAGCCGGCCCCAGCGCGTCGACGACTTCGCGATCCCCTCGCGCTGTGCCGCGAGCTCCGCCGACCCCGGGTGCAGGCGCCCAAGCTGCTCGCGGAACGCCGCGAAGCCGGCCAGGTTCACGACGCCTTCGATGCCGCGATAGTCGTCGTAGTCGTAGTGGAACACGTCGTAGTTGATCGTAGGAACCCCACAGGCGATGGCCCAGCGGATGGTGGCCGAGGCGAAGGCGACGTAGAGGTCGGCCAGCGCCACCAGCCGCGCCGTGTCGATCGTGGTCGCGTGCACCCCGCCCGCGGCCAGAATCTCGCCCATGCGCGCGTAGTTGGGGTGTGGGCGCACGATCAGCTCCCACGCGTCAGCATGCTCCGACAACGCCTCGCCCAGGCGGCGGCAGCACTCCTCCATGTCGGCGAACTCGAAGCCCGGTGGCGCGTTGGGAGACTGGTCGGGGCAGCCGCCGACCACCAGGATCGGTTTGTCCGCCCTGAGCCCAAGCTCGCGGCGCAGCAACGCGCGCTGCTCGTCGCGATGGAGGCGGAAGCGCGCCAAATGGTCGTCGTAGATGGCGCCGACAACCTCGAGCTTGCTTTCCGGAATGCCTGCGGCTCGGTAATAGTCGTGCATCGCCTCGTTCTCGACCGCGATGGCGTTGGCGTAGCCCGAGTTCATCATCCACGGATCCGGCGGCACGGTGCGGGTCAGGATCTGGCCCATGATGTGCGGCGCGGGTAGCCGAACCAGAGCCTTGCCGTCCTGGCGCATCACCCAGCGCGGGAACAGCGTGCCGACGATCCGGTTGGGCCACCAGGCGAACCGGTAGTTGGGCTGGCCGGCCAGGCTGCGGAACGCCTCCTGCTGGTTGGCGATGGTGTAGGGCAGGATCACCGACGGGATGTTGCGCTCGTGCCCCGCGCGGATCACCAAGGGCGTCACAGCGCCCACGATGTCCTCCGGGAGCACGATGGCATCCGGCTTCATGCGGTCCAGCACGCCGCCGATTCGGCGCCGGTTGTCGGCGTAACGGTAGATCGTGACGGACACGGTGCGGATCGCCCAGTAGATACGGTCGAACAGGGCGGGCCAGAACCGGCGTACGGTGTAGTAGATTGTCGAAGCGACGACGACGAGTGGGCGCAGCGGCCGCGCCACGCGGTGTCGGAGCCCAATGCGCGGCTCCGGCATGGCTCCGGGTTCCGACGGAGGCCGGTAATCGAACAGCTCGACATCTGCCAGCACGTCTTCGTCGCGCAGCCGCTCGATCTCGGCATAGACCTCGCGCTCGCCGGCGACCCACGGGCCGAGGCAGAAATACAACATCTGCGGGGTCCAGCCGCGCTCGGCCAGGGCCATGGCGCAACGGCGCATCTCGACGAAGTCCGATGGCCGCTGGGCGACCACCAGCACCGTGCGCGGTTCGATGGCGGGCTCACCCATGACGCGGCCTGTCTTCGCCGAGCGACCGCAGCACATCCTCCACCGGCGGCGCGTCCAGGTCGTAGATTTGCGCCGATCCGGCCGCACTTGCCGCAGCCAGGACGTCCAATCCGCCGGCACGCCATTCGGGCAGGCGTGCGGCGAAGGTCTCGGGCGTCTCGATGTCGGCGATCACTTCCGAGAGCTCGGGCGTGTCGAAGGTGGCGCAGAACCCCTCGCGGGCGGCGCCCCCGCGCAGGCCGACGACGGGCAGGCCCAATCCCACGGCCTCCATCATCATCAGCGTCGTGTAGCCCGCGACCAGATCGGCCTCGACCATTTCCGCGAAGCCGTCGCGGCCGGCGGCGACCAACGCACAGCGCCCGGGGTGGGCCGCTTCCAGTTCGCGGTATGCCGCCGCGTCGGCGTGCTCTGCCGGGTGCAGCTTGATGCGCAGCCGCAGGTCGTCCGTCCCGTCGGCCGCCTGCAACTCCAGCACCCGCGACCAGAACTCGATCGCCGTGTCGCGCACATAGTGCTGGGTCGGGAACAGCACGGTCACCGGAGCGCCGGCGAACCGCAGTGGCCGGTCGGCTCGCCGCGCGCGCCAGGCGGCGACCAGGGGGCTGCGCGCGCTCGACACCGCAGCGTCGTCCCAGTATCCGGCGCGGCGCAGCTCGCGCCGCCACAGCGGGCCGAACACCACCACTGCGCCGGGCAAAGGCATGCGGCCCGGAACGGTGCGGTGCGTCTCGGCCCAGGAGTAGTCGGGCTCGCGCGCCGAGAACATGCCGTGTTGCACCTCGACCACCGGCAGACCCAGCGCCTTCGCCGCCGCCACTTCGGCCACCTTGCCGTCGGGATCCAGCACCACCATCCGCCGGACGCCGAAGCGGCGCAGCAGCCACCGGGTCAGCCGCAGCCGAACGCGGAAGCGGGCCAGCGCGTCGCGCACCGTCCGCTCGAGCACAAGTCGCGGGATCTCGGGCAGGGTCGGCGCCACCGCATCGACGATCTCCGCGCCCACGCGACGCACACCCGACGCGCCGCGTCCCAGCCGCGCCGTGGCCGCCGCCAGCGCCCCCAGCCCCGCGTGGTCGAGCACGGGCGCCCCTGCGGTCCGGACCCGCTCGCCGTCGCCACCGAAGACGTAGTGGAGCCAGGGCCCGTCGGACTGCAGCGCCCCCAGGTCGCCCAGATTGGGATGCACCTCGCGCCCGTCGGGGAGAATCCCCCGCCGCGGCGTATACAGCAGCGCCGTGTCGCACGGCCGCGCCGCGACCAACACGCGCAGGAGCTGCCCAACTCCGGAAAGCAGCCGCCGCACCCCGCGTCGCGGCCGCCCTCCGGGCGCACCGCCCTCGCCATAGGCGCCGCACAACAGCCACAGCCGCTCCTTGACGATCGGCCAGGCCAGCCAGCCGTCCAGGCACGCGCGCATCAGCGCCGGATGGCCGTCCAACTCGACGAAGCGCGCGTTGATCTCGGCATGGGTGAGCATGGCGGATCAAGCCGTCCCTGCGCCCGGGGCCCCGCCCGTGCCGCCGTCCAGCCACGCGATGATCTCGTCCAGGATGCGCGCGGGCGTCTCAGCCGGGCTGGCCAGCGTGCTCGCCCGGTTCCAGTAAAGCGCCTTGTCCTCCGGCCCCGCCGCCTGCTCGAGCGCTGCCGCCAGCGCGTCGGGATCGTGCACCGCCTTGGCGAGGCCGGCCTTGAGATAGGGGAACTCGCGCAGCCGCATCATGCGCCGGAAATAGCCGACGATCTCCTCGTCGAACAACAGCGCAGCCGGCGTGATCAGCGGCTCGGCCGAAAAGTGATTGAGATAGGCGGCGTCGTAGGTGCAGTTCGAGAAGGCGCTGCACACCACGTCGCAGGCGAGCAGCGCGTGTTCCACGTCGCGTGCGTCGCTCAACATCGCCTCGACGCCGCTGGCCTGCATCGTCTCGAAGGTCCATCGCGCCTCGTCCGCGCTCTCGCGTGGGTGGGGCCGGTAAAGGGCGACGGTCGGCCGGTGCTGGGACAGCACCGCCTCGGTCCATAGCTCGAGGGTCCGGCGATAGCCGTCCAGGCTGTGCAGCGCCTGACCGAAGAAGCCTGCGACGGTGGTCCGCGCGTCGATGCCGAGGCGCGTCCGCTCCGCGGCGCGGGTCGCCTTGACGTCCATCGCTGCATAGGCCGAATGCCGCGGCGAGCCGACCGCCATCGCGGCCACGCCGTGCCGTTCGGCGCTCATCCGCGCGCCCTCCTCGTCGAGGGTGAAGTAGAGATCGGCCGGCCGGCCGAAAGTCAGGTTGGCTTCGCCCCAGAAGTCCTGCATCACGAATCGCGGTCCCTCGAACACGGCTGTCACCGCCTCGTCGATCCCGCCGTCGAACGGCGTCGACAGGCCGGAAAGCGTGGCGTCGGGGCCGGTCTCCGCGACCAGCGCGCGGGCGGCGTCCAGCAGCGCTCGGCCCTGGGCACTGTCGGCACGCTTGGCCGCGGGCAGCGCGACGGCCCGGCTGTCCATGCCGGCCGCCCGGAAATAGGTGGTCGCCGGCTCCTGCGTGGCGATCGTCAACGCGATGCCGGGTCGCGCCTTGGCCGCACGCGCCACCTCGATCAGGTGCAGCGCCGCTGCCGGGTCGCGCGCGGTGATCAGGATCGTCCGGGTCACGTGGCCGTCCCCCGCCGATCCTCGATCGCCGCGATTACGCCGCGCCGCGTCTGCGCCTGGGCTTCCAGCTTCAGGAACTTGCGCCATTCCGCCTCGGGCGCGACATCGCCGCTCTCCGCCCCCGCCGCCAGCACGCACAGCGAGCGCAAGGCCAGGGCGCGCATGGCGCCCGCCAGGTCGTCGAGGCCGTCCGCGCCTCCCGCCTCGCGATAGGCGGTCAGCAGCGCGCCGCCAGCCGCGCGCGCGGCCGCGTCGTCCGCCAGCGGCACCAGCACGAACCGCTCCAGCGCCAGCGCCAGCTCGAAGGCCGGCGGCAGCACCGAATGCAGCGCGTCCTCGAAGTCCAGGAGGACGGGTGTGCCGTCGACGTCGAGGACGTTGCCGGGGTTGAGGTCGCCGTGGAGCGGACGGCGCGGGGCGCCGTCGCGCATGAAGTCGATCTCGGGGTCGGTGGCCAGCGCGCGTAGCCGGCCGGGGTCGGGGCCGGCCGCGGCCCGGCCGGCCGCGAGAGCCTCGCGGGTCTCGGTGAGCGCCGCCAGGCGGCGCCCGGTGGACGCGGTCCAGGCGTCGCGGTCGGGATGTTCGGCCAGTGCCCGGTGGAGCCGCGCCAGCGCGGTGCCCAACGCGGCCATCGCGTCTGCGGTGGCGGGCACTCGCGCGCCGTCCACGAGGCGGGCCGCCGAGACCACGCCGCCGTCGGCCAGGCGGCGCGGAAAGCCCGGCTCCGGCGCGGCCACAGGCACGTCCCGGGCCGCAAGCCACGCGGCGAGCCCCTCGGCCCGTTCGACCGTCCGGGCGCGTTCGGGCCCGACCAGCCGCACGAACAGGGGCGGCGCGCTCGCCGGCACCAGCCGGTACAGCCCGGAGGCGTCGCCATCGGAAGCCATCGCCAGCACGCGCCCCTCGATGCCGGTCGCCTCGGTCACCCGCCGCGCCTCGTCCTCGGGCGCCGGACGCCAATCCGGCAGCCCCGGTTCCAGGGCGCTCCAAGTCGGCGGCCTAGCGGTCGGGCTGCTGCACATCGGACCAGCCGATCGGCGTGCCCGCCGCGACCTCCCGCGTCAGGGTCCAGCCTTCCACCAGATCCCAGTGCTGGACCGGGATGCCCAGGCAGGGCCAGGCGAAGCGCACGGTGTCGAGCGCGACCGCGTCGCCCGGGCGCAGGTCGCGCGCCGCCACGAGACAGGCGCGCTGCGAGGTGCCGATCACGCCCTCGATGGGCGCGGCCGGGTCGCGCGCGGGCTTGCCCATCGCCTGCCAGGCGTCGTGCACCGCCTGCAGCACCCGTGGAAGGTCTTCCATGCCCATGGTGTGCGAGATGTCGATGTCCAGATCGTCGGGCGCCACATGGACGCCCTTCTCGATCACAGTCGCCCCCAGCGCCACCGCCATGTAGAGCATCTCGAGCCCGACATGATGGTCCGACAGGCCCACGGGCAGCCCAAAGGCGCGGGCGTAGGTCTCCAGGATGCGAAGATTGTGCGCCTTGGGCAGCGCCGGGTGGCCGTCGGGGCTGTGCTCGATCACGATGGCCTCGCAGCCCGCGGTGCGCGCCACGCCCACGGCGCGGTCCACCTCGGCCAGCGCCGCGCGCCCGGTGTCGATGATGAGCGTCAGCCCGGCCGCGGCGCAGCGCGTGGCGCAGTGACGGATCAGCGGCACGTGGACCAGATTGCCCGAGGCGATCTTGAGGCCGGCCGCGCCCTGTTGGACACCGAAATCGGCCCCGGCGAAGTCGTAGACCGAGACCACGAAGGGCGTGCCGGCCTCGCGGCACAGCGCAAACAGCGCGGCGTAGTGGTCGAGCGGCAGCACCTTGCGCTCGACCAGCGCGCGGTAGTTCTCCCGTTTCACCTCGCCGGACTTGGAGGCGTAGGTCTCCAGCGTGTCGCCGGGCAGGCAGATTTCGGGGTCGTGCAGGATCTCGGTCTTGAGCGCCATCGGCTGGTGCGGCACCGCGCGCCCGGCGTCGATGATCGACCCGATCATCTCCCGCGCCAGCTCCAGGTCCTGGCCGAAGAACCCGCCGATCTCCGCCAGGAACACCGGCGGATGGTCGGCGGCCAGCGGGAAGGGGCCCAGGCGGATCGGGGAGGGGGTGTCGGTGGGCATGGCGCTCGTCAACGGGCGGCCGGCGCCGGCGGCGCCAGGCGGTCGATCTCGCCCAGTATGCGCGCGCAGCACGCGCCGTCCAGCACGCCCCAGCGCTCGGCGTCCGCGATCTGGGCCGCGGCGCGCTCGGCAAAGCGCGCCTCGGACCCGGCCAGGGCGGCGAGCTCGTCGCGCAGCGCGGCCAGGCTGTCGACGCTGGCGAAGCCGGGCGCGTCGTCATAGGTTGCCAGCCCCAGCTTGTAGGCGTCGTAGTTGACCACCGGCTTGCCCGCCGCCAGCGCCCACCGGATGGTCGACGAGAAGTAGGTCACGAACACGTCGTGCCGGCCGATCGCCTCGACGACGTAATCGTCCGTCGGCACCAGCCCGCGCGCCGCCAGCGCGTCGCGCAGCTCGGTGTTGCAGGCAGGATGCAGCGACACGGTGACGCTCGTGCCGGGGAGGTCCATGATCGCCGACAGCACCTCCACGGTCATGGTCTCGTAGTCGCCGAACTCGCTGCGGTCCGGATAGGTCGCGTGGTAGCTGGGCGGCCACGATACCAGGACGCGCAGCCGGTCCGGCTCGATGCGCCGCGGCCGGCGCAGCGCGTCGCGCGCAGCCGGTTCGGCCGCCGCGCCGTCGACCACCGCGTCGCAATAGGGCGAGCCGGTCAGTCGTAGTTTCGCCTCGGGGATGCCTTCGCGCCGGTACTGCGCCAGCCCGACCTCGTTCTCGGCGCACAGCACGTCGCTCATGCCGCCGTGGATCACCCAGGCGTCGCGCATCGGTACGTCCAGCGACTGCATGGCGAGAATCACCTCGGGCGTGTGCATCACCGTCCCTGCGAACCGGCCGCGCTTGACCCATTGCGGCGCGGCAAGGCGCAGCAGGCGCGCGACGCGCCCCATGGGCACGATCAGCTCGCCGCGTTCGCGCTTTTTCTCCAGGTCGAACTCGATCTCGTAGGCGGTGCCGTTGCCGAACGGCACGTCAATGACCGGTATGTGCAGCCTTCGGGCCGCAGCCATCACCGCCGCGTCCGCGCTGATTCCGTCCTCGCTCACCGCCAGGCAGCGTATGCCGTGCTCGCGGAAAAGACGCACACAGCACTCGATCCGTGTGCCCAACGTCTTGCGGACTGCGCCGGCAACCTCCGGCCGGTCCAAGAGCCGGAAGCCGGCCCGCGCCGCCATGGCGCGCGCGGAAAGCGGCCGCGGCGTGGGCGCACCGACGCCGTCCGAAGGTCCGCCGAGGGCCGGCTCGAGTGCCGCGACCGGCATCTCCCGGCGCGCACCCTCCGTTTCGATCTCCGCGTAAAGCGCGGTGTCGCTTCCGGTGTAGAGCAGACCCGCACTGCGTCCCTCCGCCGCAAGATGCGCCAGCAGCCGGCGCTGCATCCGCCACGACGCTGTGCCGTTGACGACGACCAGGATCATGGGGCCTGCAGCCTAATCCGCGTCCGCGGGCGCCGCCGCGCCGTGCACCAGGGCCGGGTTGACCGCACTCGGTGCCGTCTTGCAGCCGCGGATGCAGTTTGCGCACATGGTGTTGCCCAGCGTGTCGTCGATGTGCTGTCGGCGCAGCGCCTGGAAGCGCTCGCTGTGCCACGCCTCCATCATCGGCATGGCATTCAGGTCCTCGATCGCCAGAAGGTTCTCATAGTCGTTGCAGCAGGCCTTGAGGTAGCCCTCGCGGCTGATGTGCGCCTTGTTGAAGGGCAGGTGGCAGTCGCGGTACGGCGGGTCGGGCAGCTCGGGCATCTGGCCCGACTGGTTCGACGCCTCGTAATAGATGACCTCGTCGACCATGTCGCCGATCAGCGCCTTGAGCGGCTCGAAACTGTGGTCGGTATCGGGCGTGCCGACGAAGGACACGCCGAGATAGACCGGCCTGTCGAGCTGCCGGCGGTATTCGGCCACGAAGCGGATGTTGGCGATCACCGCGTCGAAAGCATCGCGGCCGTGCACCCGGGCGTAGGTCTCGCGGTCGCCGCCATTGACCGAGAACTTGATCGAGCTCAGCCCCGCATCGAGCAGCCGGGCCAGCTTTCCGGGCGTCGCCAGCGCGCCGTTGGTCGAGATGTACATGTACTCGTAGCCCAGCTCCCGGCAGTAGGCGACGTACTCGTCCAGCCACTTGCAGGTCAGCGGCTCGGCGCCGGCGAACAGGCCGATCTCGCGCGCGCCGCACTCGTAGGCCTCGGCCACCAGCCGCTTGAACAGGTCGCGATCCATGTGCCGCCGCGGCCGCTCCATCATCGTGTAGGCGCAGAACGAGCAGGCGTGGTTGCAGATGTTCGAGGTCTCGACCTGGATCTGGCGCGGGAAGGGCGGCTTCGTGACCCGCTGCGAGTCCGCGATCATCTTCAGCAGGCGCCGGCCGACATGGCTGCCCTGGTCGTCGGCCTCCGTGAAGATGTTGGTCAGGTTGGCGTGGGGCTTGCCCTTGCCGTCGGGCATCGGTGTGCTCCCGCTCCGCTGGTGCCGCGCGCTCAACCCGCCCGGCCGAGCAGCCGGTCGCGCAGATGGTCGAGTCGCGAATAGGCCTTCTCGCCGCGCCACCATTGCCGCGACCGCCTGGCGACCGAGGCGTAGGCGACCGAGGGACCGGAATGGGCCCGCAGGATGCGTCGCTCGTGCCCCGGTGCGACTGCCGGCGCATAGTGGTACGTATCGGTGTCGAACACAATCAGCGTGCCCGCCGGGGCGACTATGGGCACCACGTCGTCGACCGGCCCGGGGTCGTTGTTGGCCATGTTCTGATAGCGTTCGTCCGCCATCGACAGCCGGTCGATGCCCGCCTCCTCGAAGATCCGGCGGAAGGTCTCGCGGTTGGCGCGCATGCTGCCGGGCACCACGCCAAACGGCGCGTCGTCCGGCCCGACGTCACCCAGGTAGAGCATGTATTTGAGCGTCCACAGCTTGTCGAAATGCTTGGGCGCCACGACCGCGGCCGGATTGGTCTCTTGGGTGGCGTAGATCTCGTAGTTGGGCAGGCACGGGACGCCGACATAGCGCCGCGCGAGCGAGACCAGCGGGTCGCGGTTGAACATGGCGTTGATCGCCGGATAGCGTGCAGCGAAAGCGTCGTTGTTGACCAGCGATACCGCGCGGCCGGCCGCGTAGCCGATCCGATAGACATAGCGCTCGTCGCGATCCTCCAGTACCGCCTCGAACTCGGCGTCGAGCGCAAGCAGATCCTCGCGGCCCACGAAGCCCGGCACCACCGCCGCCCCATGGCGGCGGACGACGGCCGTCACCTCGGCTTCGTCGAACCCCGTGCCGACGGTGAGATCGTCCAGCTCGACGTCGTGTCCGCCCACGCCGTTCACTCGCCCCTCCGCACGATCATGAAGTAATGGTCGATCAGCAGCTTCAGCCCGTTGGTGAGCTGTCGCTCGCGCGCCTCGGTGCGCATGGTCCAGGTCCGCACCGGGTCCTCGCGCGGGGCGAGGTCGATGGGCAATTCGAAGCGCTCGAGCTCCAGCGTGCCGCCGCGCTCGGCGACCAACTCGGCCACCGTCTCGGTGCTGAACACGTTCCAGCCGGCCTCCCACGGTCCGACCCTGCCGCCGATGCGCTTGCGGTGGCGGATCACCGTGTCGATGCCGTGCTCGTTGAGCGGCGAGAACGCGACAATCAGCCCGCCGGGGCGCGCGGCACGGAATAGGTTGTCCCAGAAGGCCTCGACCTCGTCCTCGTCGAAGATCGACATGCAGCCCAAGGCGGTGACTGCGTCAAAGATGCCGGCATAGGCGGAGGGCAGGTCCAGCGCGGAGGCGTGCGCGAACTCGGCTTCGGGCAACAGCCGGCGGGCGGTCGCGACAAGCTCCTCGGCGACATCGACGCCGACGAGCCGCGCCCCCTCGAACCGGGTGGCCAAGTAGCCCAGGAGCTCGCCGGTGGCACAGCCGACGTCGAGCAGCGCCGCGCCAGGGCCCAGGCCGCGGGCCTCGAGCAGCGCGGCGAGCGCCTTGAAGCTCTCCTTGGGCTCGGCGCGCCAGCCCTCGGCGATGTAGTGCCCGTGATTGGCGTAGGCGGCTTTGCGGGTCACCTTGCGTCCCCCCGCGCGGCGAGCAGGACCTCGGCGATACTGATGTCGACTTCGTCGTCGATGTCGATGCTGTCGCGCCGGTCCATGACGTAGCCGAAGCACGGCCGGCGGTACAACCGCCCGCCCGCCAGGAATTCGCCGACGCCGACTACGTAGACCGCGCCGTTCTGGCGCCAGGCCTCTGCCATGTCCTGGCGCCGCGCCTCCAAGTCGCGCTCGTTGGTGAACGGCTCCACCCGGCCGTCGCGCAGTACCACCGCCTTGCCGGGATGGTGCTCGGCCGCGCACAGGCTGAACACCGAGGCCGCCCGCCGCTCGTGGAACAGCTCGACGCAGCCGTCGATGTCGGCGGCCCGGCGCAGCGGCGAGGTGGGCTGCAGCAGCACCGCGACCATGGGCTCCTGGCCGAGGCCGCGCAGATGCTCGAGCGCGTGGCGCAGTACCGCGTCGCCTTGCGCCGTGTCGGTGGCCAGCGCGGCCGGCCGCTCGACCACCTCGGCGCCGGCCTCGCGCGCCACCGCCGCGATCTCGGTATCCTCGGTCGACACCCATACCGCGTCCACCGTGCGCGCCTCGCGCGCCGCGTCGACCGCGCGCACGACCAGCGGCACGCCGCCCACCGTGCGCAGGTTCTTGCGCGGCAGGCCCTTCGACCCGCCGCGCGCCGGAACGACGGCGACGGTGCGCATCAGCTCGCGCGGTCGAGCCGCGACAGCTCGACCAGGTTGCGGAACGCGGGGCAGCGCGAATTCAGGACCGGGAACGGGGCCACGTCCAGCACCCGCCCGCCGTCCATCATCGCGATGCGGTCGCAGTCGCGCAGGGTGCTCAGACGGTGTGCGATCATCACCAGCGTGCGCTGGCCGCGCAGGCGCAGGAGGCTCTCGGTGAAGGCCTGCTCGGTGGCGCTGTCGAGCGCCGAAGTCGCCTCGTCGAACACCAGCACGTTGGGGTCGTCGTAGAGCACGCGGGCGATGCCCAGGCGCTGGCGCTGGCCGCCGGACAGCTTGGAGCCGTCCTCGCCGACATGCGCGTGAATGCCCTTGGGCAGGCTCTCGACATAGTCGCGGAGCTGAACCGTGTCGATCGCGCGCCACACCGCGTCCTCGTCGATCTCCTCGGCGGCAAAGGCGATGTTGCGGGCGATGGTGTCCTCGATCAGGAACACGCTCTGCGGCACGAAGCCGATGTGCTTGTGCCAGGCGCGCACCTTGGCCGCGCTGTCGAGCGGCACCCCGTCGACCAGGATTCGCCCCTCGGTGGGCGCGACCAGGCCCATGAGCAGCGCGACCAGCGTCGACTTGCCGGCGCCCGACGGCCCCGTGATGCCGACCATCTCGCCGCGGGCGATCTCGAGCTCCACGTCGTGCACCGCGCGCGCCTCGCTGCCCGGATAGGCGAAGCCGACATGGTCGAGGCCGATGCTGTCCTCGAAGGGGAGCGGCGCGGGCTCGACCGCCGGCAGGTAGACCTGCGGCTCCAGCTCGGCGAGCTCCTGGGCGATGATCTCGACCGAGTTGCGGCTGACATTCATGGTCTGCAGCCCGGTCAGGATGCGGTTGATGACCGGGGTCAGGCGAAAGAAGGTGGCCGCCATCAGGCCGAGCAACGCGATACCCAGCTCGCCCTGGCCCGAGAAGAACAGGATGTGGCTGATGATCGCCAGCACCGCCACGATCACCGCGCTTTCGGTCGCCAGTGGCGGGATGACGTTGAGGAAGCGGTTGTGCGCCTGGCGCAGGAAGTTGCGGTTCTCGACGTCGCCGAAGGCGTCGAGGAAGTAGCTCTCTCGCGCGTTGAGCTTGGTCTCTTTGATCATGCCGATCGACTGGCGCATGATCGCCTGGCGGCGCTGGTAGAGCTCGTTGAGCTCGCGCCCGATCTTGGCGAAGGGCCGGCGCATCGACAGGTAGAGCAGGAAAGCGATGACGCCGACCATCGCCAGCCCCGCCTGGGTCTCCGGCGGCAGCACGAAGATCAAGAGGCCGCACAGGGCGATGAGGATCAGCCCGTTGACCACCAGGTTGATGCCCGCGGCGATGAACTGGTCGAAGATCGACGCGGTCAGCGACAGGTTGCGGATGATCTCCGAGCTCGTCTTGGCGAGGTGGATGGCGTAGTCGGAGAACAGGTAGGTGCGGATCAGCCGCTGGCTCAGCCGCGTCTTCCAGCGCGCCAGCGCCCGCGCGGTCAGCCAGTTGAAGAACAGCATGTAGCTGTTCTTGCCCACCAGCACGAAGGCGATCAGGCCGATCAGCATGAGCGGCAGGTCCGCCTGGTTCAGGCCCAACCGGTCGATGGCCCGGGTCAGCTCGGGGATGCGTTCGAGCTGGTCGGGCGCCACCAGGATGATCAGCAACGGGAAGACCAGCCCGACGCCGGTCATCTCGATCACGGCGCCGATGAAGCTGAGCACGAACAGTCCGGCGAACTGCGCCCAGCGGATCGCGATCTGCTCGCGCACGAAGGCCCGGGCGGCGCGCGAGAGCGAAGCGCGGTCGCGGTCCTCGTCCCCGCCTCGGGACAGCAGCCTGCTAATCAGCGCCATGGCCCGCCACCGTCATGAACTAGGTGATTGCCGGTTGTTCCAGCTCGTCGAACACCGTCCGGCGCAGCTTCCAGCCGTTGCCCTCGAACTTCCACAGGTGCGGCGAGCGGAACCGGTCGGTCAGCCGCTCGAAATAGGCGCGGTCCATGATCGGCTGCTCGAACATCCGCGACGCGATCGGGAACTCGCCGGGCGGCAGCGACAGATAGGCGAAGTTGTCGGCCTCGAAACGGTCGGAATACTCGCCGTCGAAGCGGCGCACCAGCCGCACCGCCTCGTCGCGGTCGAGTTCGCCGTTGCGGATTTCCTGCGCGCTATCGTAGGTCGCGCGGCCGATGCCGAACTTGATGTAGGTGGTGTAGTAGTGCAGATCGTCGATCTTGTCGTCGATCGAGCTGTACTTGCTGTAGGTCCCCGCCGATCGCTCGGGCGCGGCTTCGAAGCCGCCGTGCTCGACCGCGTAGTAGTAGCATTCCTGCGGGTGCCAGGGCAGGTAGTAGCCGAGATAGTGCACGTCGATCGCGGCGTCGCGCAGCGCCTGCGGCTCGGGCGGCAGATAGGGCGCCAAATCGTGGTCGCCGAGCCCGAAGTCGTCCTTCAGGTCGGCGAGCGACGTGCCGGCGAGATAGATCTGCGACTGGTCGGGGCTGGTGAAATAGTCCCAGTCCTTGGTCGCCTTGGCATCGGCGGAGGCGTCATTGCCGTACTCGGTCGGGTTCTCGCCGTAGAACACCAGCGGGATGCCGAGCTGCGCGGCGAGGCGCGGCGGGAAGTACATCTGGCCCATGATGAAGGGCTGGAACGGATGGAACACCTGTTCCAGCGCGAGTCGGGTGAGCAGCCGGTGCACGCGGCCGTTGGGCGTGAACAGGTAGTTGTCGAAGCCCGCATGCATCCAGGCCTGGAAGTTGCGCCAGCCCCAGTCGGTGTAGATGTGCGGCGCCCAGGTCACCGTCAGCGGATGCATGCCGTACTCGTATTTGAGCTTGTGCGCGGCGTAGAAGCTGTCCTTGCCGCCCGAGCCCGGCACCAGGCAGTCATAGCCGCCGTCGGTGCGGCGGTAGCGGTCGCACAGCGCGCGCAGCATGCGATCGCGCTCGGCCCAGTCGACGCCTGCCTTGCGCTCGGCGACGCGGCAGGCCGAGCAGACGCCCTTTTCGTCGAAGGCTACGGTGGGCTTCTTGGAGTCCCGTGTGTGCTTGTACTCCCTCTCCGAGTTCGGCTTCTGGTTCGAGTAGGTGCAGCGCGCGCAGAAGCCGATCTCCGCCGGCAACCCGTAGTAGCGCTCGGGATCGGCCAGGTCCGGCACGTAGCGGGAGCGGTCGACGGGTCGGGGCGCCCGGATGATGTCCATGCCTGCCTGATCCTGAGCTACGGTTGGCATCGTCACGCCAAGCCCCTATCAAGCCTTGCGCCCGCCGTCGACAGCAATCGTCTCGGATCGTCGTCGTTGCGCGGTCCGTGCGGACTACAGTCGGGCCGTGTCTCCCGGGGCGAGCTCGCGGGCCAAGCGAATCAGTGTCATCGAGCGTAGCACGTCCTCGGGCGGCATGGGCGGCTCGCGGTCGCGCACCATGCGCAGGAAGCGGTCGATGGTGTTGCGAAAGGCCGCGAAGTTGTCGAGCAGGTCGACATGGCCGTGTCCCAGCCGGCCGTAGACGTCGAAGCGGAAGGTGCGCTCTGCCGGTCCGAGGCAGTGCAGAACCATGGGAAGGCCGTCGCCCAGCTCGATGGCGTAAGCCTGATGCGCGGCGCGGATGCGTGTGACGGCCGCAGGAGGTGCCAGGCCGAGCCCCGCGGCGGCGTCCAGCATGTGGATGCCGTACCGCTCGAGCTCGTTCACCACCACCGCGTTGGCGAGGCGCAGCTCGCCCAGCGCCGGCAGGCGCGCCTTGAGTGCAGCCAGCCGTTCGGAGTAGCGCAGGCCGGAGGTCGACATCAGGCGTGCCGCCTCGAGATGCGGCGCGAAGCGCGCCAGCTCGTCGGGGTCGAGCGCCAGTGGCTTGTCGACGAACACCGGCGTGCCGCGGTCGAGAAACGGCAGCGCCATCTCGGCGTGGCGTTCCCAATCGTCGCGCACCAACAGCACGGCATCGACCGCGCCCAGCATGTCGTCGAGCCGCTCGACCGGGTGATCGATCCGGCAGGCCTTGCACAGCGTCGCCGTGAGCGCGGGATCCTGAGTCCATGCATGGGTGACGCGCACCTCGGGAAAGCCGAAGGCCGTTTCGGGCTCGACGCTCAGATAGTCCAGGATCACCGGCCAGTCCGCAGCTGCGAATGCGGCCCGGTCGTAACCGTTGACGATCGCGGAGAACGAGAAGGGATGCCCGTTGCCTTCGCTCAGCCCGACCACGCCCAGGCGCATCACCACACCGCCCAGCCGCCGTCGACGCAGATGTTCTGCCCCGTCATGTAGGCGCCGGCGTCGCTGCACAGCAGCGCCGTCGCGCCCTTCAGGTCGTGCGGCCGGCCGATGCGGCCCAACGGGTTCTTGCCCTCCAGGCGGGCGATGAAGTCGGGGTTCTCCGTCTGGGTGCTCTCGAACGGGAACGGGCCCGGGCTGATGCAGTTGGCACGGATGCCCTTGGGCGCGAGGAAACTGGCCAGATAGCGGGTGAGCTGGATCACCCCCGCCTTGGCCGCGCCGTAGCTCGGCGGATTGGCGAAGCGCTCGCTGTCATACATGCGGTAGTCGGGTGCGACGTGCCCGTACATCGAGGCGATCGACAGGATCGTACCGCGGCACGGCTCGAGCAACGGCACGACCGCCTTGATGGTGCGGAAAACGCCGGTGAGCGACACATCGATGTCGAGCCGCCAGTCCTCGTCGGAAATCGACTCGAAGGTGTTCTTGCGGCCGGTCCAGGCCGAGTTGACCAGGATATCGAGCTCGCCGCCGGCCAGTTCGCCCGCCTCGGCCGCCATGCGCCGGATGGCGTCCAGATCGGTAATGTCCACCGCGAGCGCGGCGTGCGCGCCGGGAAACCGCTCCGCCATGCGCGCCGTGAAGTCGCGGCACTTTTCCAGATCGCGGCTGGCCACGAGCACCCGGGCGCCCAGCTCCGCCAGCGCATAGGACATCTCGCCGCCCAGCAGCCCCGCGCCGCCTACCACGAGCGCGGTGCGGCCTTCGAGCGAGAGCAGATCGGCGACGCTAGGCGCTGTTTCGGGTGCGGAGAAGGGCATCGGCGTACGCGAAGTCCCTTTGGGTGTCGATGTCGACGGCCTCGTCGGCCGCGATCAGCTCCGCGGCCATTCGCCCGAACAGCAGGCCCGGCCCCTCGCTCGGCAGGCGGTCGGGACGGAAGGCGTAGACGGCGCCGTTGAGTTGGTAGGCCGGCGTCAAGGCCTGACGTGGCTTCCAGGGCACGGCTCCGTCGATGAACGGCCGCGGCCGACCGTCCTCGATCCGCCAGGTACGTTCCGGATTGATCGCGGCTTCGTTGAAGGTCGCGATCGAATCCAGGTCCTCGTCGATCATACGAGCGATACAGCGCGACACAAGCGCGGCCGTCCGGAACGGCGATGTCGGCTCGAGCAGGACCATGATGTCCGCCGGCGCGCCGGCTTCGCAAAGGCGGTCGCGCAAGTGCCGGATCGCGTCGATGACCAGCGCCGTGGCGGTGGCGAGCTCGGGCGGCCGCTGATGAATCTCGGCGCCCAGCTCCGAGCCGACGCGGGCGATTTCGCCATCGTCGGTCGAGACGAAGACGCGGTCGATCGCCCGGGTCGCCTTCGCGGTCTCGATCGGCCATGCCAGCAGCGGCTTGCCCCCCAGCGGATGGAGGTTCTTGCAAGGCACCGACTCGCTGCCGCCGCGCGCCGGGATCATGGCCACCACGTTTGGCCGGCCGGTCATGCGCGGTCTCCCACGGTGCCGGGCCGGGCGCACCCGAGAGCGTTCGGCCGGAGCGTCGTCGCGGCAGGGGCCGACGCGGCGACCCTCGCGCCTGGGTTGCAGTCAGGGCCGTGCGGCCTCATATCGCCCTTCCGGTTTTTGTCAGGCCCATGGGAACCGGCGCTCGGCCGCGGCCTCGACCTCGTCGAGCGCCACCGGCGCGCCGTTGCGTTCGGCCGATATGTAGCAGGCTGCGACGGCGGCGACTACGGTGCGGCCGGTCTGGCCGTCCGGGAAATTCTCGCCGGCCAGCAGTGCTTCCTGGACGGCGCGGGTGGGACCGATGTTGTCCGCCTGCGGGAAGGTCACCGTGCGACGGTCCCACGGCATGCCGTACCGCGTGGCGGGCGCGTCCTTGTGCTCGGGCTTGCGGGCCGTGACGAACGCCTCCCCTTGCAGTTCGTCCACGAACATATGGCCCCGCTCGGCGGCGTAGGTCACGGTCATGCCGTGGCCCTGGTCGTGGCCGATCGACAGCGACAGGCGCTGGCCGCTGTGGGCGACAAAGCGGAAGTCGCCCCCCTGGTCGAAAAAGGCCGGCCCACGCGGATTGGGGATCGGCTCGCCGGTGAACAGTCCCGCCGCGCGCACCGGCCAGCTTCCGGTCAGGTAGTGGAACGCCTCGACATAGTGCGAGCCGTTCATCGCCAGGCCGAAGGCGCCGCCGACCACGTTCATGCTGCCCAGCCGTCCCAGCGGGCCCGCGTCCAGTTCCTTCTTGACCAACCGATACTGGTCCATGAAGCGCATCTGGTGATTGACGGCGAGGCGCGTGCCCGACGCTTGGCAGGCGGCCATCATGGCGTTGCACTCCGCGACCGATCCCGCCATCGGCTTCTCGCACAGGATCGCCGCGGCGCCGGCGCGTGCGGCCTGGCAGGTCAGCGTGCAGTGGGTGTCGGCGGTGGTCGCGATCACGACGAGTCGCGGCCGGCCGACGGTGTCCAGCATGGCGGCGGCATCGGCGAACCGCCGCGCCGCGGGCACCTCGAACTCGTCGCCGACCGCGTCGCGCGCCTCCGCACGCAGGTCGCAGACCGCGGCAAGCGGCACGCCTGCCTCGCGCAATGCCAAGGCGTGCGCCCGGCCCATGCGCCCGGCGCCCACCAGGACCGTGCTGTCTTGCGGCAAGCTCGTCGCCTCCTTGCCCAGGGGTGTCCCGCGCGCCTCGGCCTCCACTGCCGGTGCGGCGTTCGTCAGGAGCGGGTGACGTCCTCGATCCAGGTCATCGCCGCCACCGCACGCGGCAGGCCCAGCGTGCCGATGGCCAGCATCGCCACCTGCTCGATCGCCTCTCGCCCGACACCTTCCTCGAGCGCGCGGCGGGCGTGCGAGTGCACCGCACCCTC
>CAZMTC010000030.1:0-25909 GCA_964569105.1 uncultured Alphaproteobacteria bacterium
GTCGGCGTCGATGGTCTGGGTGATGGTCGCCATGACGCCGTTCTTCATCAGCGCCTTGACCACGTCCGCGCCGCGCTCGGCCATGCGGTTGGCCAGTTCCTGGACGGTGATGGTCTCCGGCACCACCACCTCGCGGGCCCGCATCTTCATCTCGCCCGAGCGCAGAAGCTCGCGCTGGCGCTGCTTCTCGCGTTCGCGCTGGCGCTTGACCGAGGCGAGCGAGCGCGTGCGCTCCTCGTTTTCCTCGCCTTCGAGCACCTGGTGCACGGTCAGCTTGCCGGTGCGCCGGCGCGGCTCGCCGCCGCGGCGGGCAGCCGGCTTCTTGACGTCGGGGCGGCCCTTGCGCGGCGCCTCCTCCCCGGCCGCACCGGTGCGGCCGCCCGGCGTGGTCTTGGCGGCGGGCGCGCGCGAGATCGGCCGCTCGTCCTCCCGCGGCGCGGCCGGGCCGGTGTCGACGGCCCGTGCCGGGCCGCGCACCTGGGTTTCGGCAAGCTGTTGCGCCTCTTCGTCGTCCGCCGCACGGCGCTTGGCGATTTCGACGTCCTTGCGCCGGATGTCGGGCTTGCCGGACGGCCGGGCCGCCTCCGGCTCGGCGATCTCCGGCTCGGCTGGCCGGGCCTCGGTCTCGGGCTGCGGCTCGGCGGCAGGTGATTTCTCGGCGGCAGCCACGGGTTCGGCGGGCGCCGCGGCCTCCTCGTGCGCCTCGGCCTCGCGCGCCGGAGCCTCCTCGCCGCGGTGGGCCGCGCCCTGAAGTGCCCGCGCCCGCGCCTCGCGTTCCTCCGCGGTCAGGCCGTCGGCGCCGCGCACCTCGTGGGCGGTCTCCTTGGTCTCCTCGGTCGCGAAGCTGCGCTTGCGCTTGACCTCGACCTGCACGGTCTTCGACCGGCCGTGCGAGAAGCTCTGCCGAACCTGACCGGTCTCGACCGTCTTCTTCAGCTCGAGCTTTCCGGGCCTCTTCAGCTTCAGCGGCTTCTTGCCCGTGCTTTCCTTGGTCTCGCTCATATCCGTCCGTCGTCTCCGTCACTCGGCGCCGGAGCGCCACGAAATCCAGATAGCCGGCGCGCCTCGCGCGCCAGCGCGTCGGCCAGCCGTCCCGGCGCCATGGCGCCGTGCACCACTTCGTCCCGACCGCAGGCCCGGCCGAGTTCTTCCCGGCCGAGCAGGTCCACATGCGGCAGCCCTCGGGCGCCCGCCCGCAGCTTGCGCACGCCGTCGGCCGCCGCGTCGCGGGCCGAAAGCAGCAGCCCCGCCTTGCCGGCCGCCAGCCACTCGCGCACCGCCTCGAACCCGGTCACCAACTGCCCCGCACGCCGCGCCAACCCGATGAGATTGGCCGCGCGGCGCACGAGCAACTCCTCCAACCGGTCGGCGAGGCCCTCGGGCACGTCGACGGCGCCATGCGCCGCCCTCGCGAACAGCTTCCGTGCACAGGCGGTTTCGACTATATCGCGCCGGGCGGTCAACCACAAACCTCGGCCGGGCAGGGTTTCCGCCAGATCGGGCACCAATTTCCGGTCCGGCGCGATCACGAAGCGGATCAGTCCGCCGCGCGGCGTCGACTCGCCGGTAGCGATGCAGCGCCGCTTGGACGCGTCCTCGCCCGGCTCGTCCCGGTGTGTGGTGACTTCCGCCGGCGCCATCCTTGTTCCCTATTGCTCCTGCTCGGCCTCGGCGGCTGCGACGCCGGTCTCGCCCGCTTCGGTCTCGCCTTCGGCGCCCTCGCCCTCAGGTTCCTCGTCGAACCAGTGGGCGCGGGCCTGCATGATGATCTGGTCGGCCTCTTCGGCGGTCAACGGGCTCGGCTGCAGCAGCTGGTGCAGCGCGCGGCCCTCCAGCGTGTCCAACTCCTCGATCGTCCGCTCGCCCTTGCTGGGCAGCAGGATGAAGCGCAGCTCGCCACCGGTCAGGTCGGCGAGGTCGTCGAGCGTCTTCACCCCGTACTCGCCGAGCTGAACCAGGTAGGCCGGCGACAGCCCTTCGATCTCGGCCAGCTCGTCGGACACGCCCAACTCCTTGCGGCGTTCGGTCAACTCGGTGTCTCGGACCTGGATGTGCTCCTGCGCCCGGTTCTGCAGCTCTTCGGCGATGTCGTCGTCGAAGCCCTCGATGTTGGCGAGCTCCGAGAGCGGCACGAAGGCCACCTCCTCGACCGTGGTGAAGCCCTCCGTAACCAGGAGGTGAGCGATCACGTCCTCGACGTCCAGGGCCTCGACGAACATCTCCGAGCGCATCCGGAACTCCTCCTGGCGCCGCTCGGATTCCTCCGTCTCGGTCATGATGTCGATGTGCCAGCCGGTGAGTTGCGAGGCCAGGCGCACGTTCTGGCCGCGCCGCCCGATGGCCAGCGAGAGCTGCTCGTCGGGTACCACCACCTCGATCGTGCCGGCGTCCTCGTCGAGCACCACCTTGGTTACTTCGGCCGGGGCCAGCGCGTTGACCACGAAGGTCGCGGTGTTCTCCGACCACGGGATGATGTCGATCTTCTCGCCCTGCAGCTCGCCGACCACCGCCTGCACGCGGCTGCCGCGCATGCCGACGCAGGCGCCCACCGGGTCGATCGAACTGTCGTTGGAGATCACCGCGATCTTGGCGCGGCTGCCCGGGTCGCGCGCGACCGCGCGGATCTCGATGATGCCGTCGTAGATCTCGGGCACCTCCTGCGCGAACAGCTTGGCCATGAAGTCGGGCTTGGTGCGCGAGAGGAAAATCTGCGGCCCGCGCTGCTCGCGCCGGACATCGTAGATGTGGGCGCGCACGCGGTCGCCCTGGCGGAAGGTCTCGCGCGGGATCAGCTCCTCGCGGCGCAGCACCGCCTCGGCGCGGCCCAGATCGACCATGACGTTGCCGAACTCGACGCGCTTGACCAGGCCGTTGACGATCTCGCCCACCCGGTCCTGGTATTCCTCGTACTGCCGGTTGCGCTCGGCCTCGCGCACCTTCTGCACGATCACCTGCTTGGCGGTCTGGGCGGCGATGCGGCCGAAGTCGATCGGCGGCAGCGCGTCGATCACGAAGTCGCCGACATTGAGCGTCGGGTCCTTTTTGCGAGCCTGCTCCAACCTGATCTGGGTCGGCTCGTCCTCGACCTCCTCGACCACCTCCCGGAAGCGGTAGATCTTGATCTCGCCGGTCGACCGGTCGATCGAGGCGCGGATATCCAGCTCGTGGCCGTACTTGGACCGGCCCGCCTTCTGGATCGCCTGCTCCAGCGCCTCGAGCACCTCCTCGCGGTCGATGCCCTTCTCGCGGGCGGCGGTATCGGCCACCTGCAGGAGCTCAGGCCGGACGTGGGTTGCCACGGTTTCCATGGGTCTCGCCTCTGTTCGCTGTGTCGTCGTGTCTATGGTCTCGTTTCTACTGTTGCTGCTGCTCGGCCTGGCGCAGCAACTCGTCGGTCAGGACCAGCTTCGCCTTGCGGATCGATGCGAAAGGCAACGCCACCTCACTCTCATCGACCTCCATTCGCACCGTCTCACCCTCGGCGCCAAGCAGCCGGCCCTTGAAGCGGCGGCGGCCGTCGAGCGGCGCTTCCAGCTCCACCTTGACCTCGTAGCCGGCGAAACGCTCGAAGTCGGCCGGCTTGACCAGCGGCCGGTCCAGTCCCGGCGACGACACCTCCAGCGTGTAGCCGTCGGGGATCGGGTCCTCGACGTCGAGGATCGCCGACACCGCGCGAGAGATGTCCGCGCAGTCGTCCACCGTCATGCCGCGGCCGTCGGTCGGCTCGGCCATGATCTCGAGCACCGGCCGATGGCCGCCGGCGAAGCGCACGCGCACCACCTCGTATCCCATCGCCTCGATGGCCGGGGTCACCAAGGCCTCGACCTGCGCCACGGCGCCGGCTGGAAGCTCCGTCATCCGTCCCTTGGCTCGCGATTGGTCCCTTGCGGTCCCGTCCACCCCACGGGCCCGGCCGCAACGGCGCGGGACAAACAAAAAAGTGGGCCGCTGGCCCACCCTTTTTCTTCGGCCCCGGTCGAGCCGGACCGTATGGGATATGTGTTAGGGCGACTATATAGCTCAATCCGCGCCGCGATCAATACTGCGGAAGCCCGGATCATCCACTGCGCCTGACCAGCGTGAAATAGGTACTCCGGCGCCCCTCGCGCGCCGCCTTGCGCTCGTAGCGGGTTTCGGGCCAGTCGGCCGGGCGCTCGCGCCAGTCGGCGGCGCGGCGCGCGGTCCACTCGAACTGCGGGTGGACCGGTGCCAGGCGCAGCATCCACAGCCGCATCACCGGGTCGTCGGTGGCCAGGCGCAGCTCGGCGCCCGGGCGCATCGCCCGCGCCAATGCATCGAGCGTCCCGGTCTGGACAAAGCGCCGCTTGGCGTGGCGCGCCTTGGGCCAGGGATCGGGGAACAGCACAAACACTCGGCCCAACGAGCCCGCCGGCAGCCGGTCGACGATCCCGCGGGCGTCGTCGGCGTGGACGCGGATATTGTCGAGCTTCTCGCGGTCGATCGTGGCGAGCAGCTTGGCGACCCCGTTGACGAAGGGCTCGCACCCTATGAGGCCGATCTCGGGATGGCGCGCGGCCTGCCACGCCAGATGCTCGCCGCCGCCGAAGCCGACTTCGAGCCACAGATCGGCGATCGGGCGGTTGTACAGCCCGGCCGGGTCGACCGGCCCCTCGGCCGGCATGGCGATCCGCGGCAGCAGGGTCTCGACCAGCGCCTGCTGCCCCGGGCGCAGCGGCCGCCCCTTGCGCCGTCCGTGGACGCGCCGGCCGTCCGGCGCGCTCACGGCCACACTCCGGACCGTCCCCGGGCGCGTCCGCCGGGACGGCTCAGCCGCCGTTGAAGGCCGACTTGAGCCGGTCCGCCAGGTCGGTGCGCTCCCACGAGAATCCGCCGTCGCGCTCGGGTTCGCGGCCGAAATGGCCGTAGGCCGCCGTGCGGGCGTAGATCGGCCTGCTGAGATGAAGGTGCTCGCGGATGCCGCGCGGCGACAAATCGACCAGCTCGCGCAGGGTCAGCTCCAGCTTGGCCTCGTCGACCTGTCCGGTGCCGTGGGTGTCGACGTAGACCGACAGCGGCTTGGACACGCCGATGGCATAGGCGAGCTGGATGGTGCACTTCTCCGCCAGCCCTGCGGCGACCACGTTCTTGGCCAGGTAGCGCGCGGCGTAGGCGGCCGAGCGGTCGACCTTGGTCGGGTCCTTGCCCGAGAAGGCGCCGCCGCCGTGCGGCGCCGCGCCGCCATAGGTGTCGACGATGATCTTGCGCCCGGTCAGCCCGGCGTCGCCGTCGGGGCCGACGATCACGAACCGCCCGGTCGGGTTGACGTAGAACTCGTCCTCGGGCGGCATCCAGCCCTCCGGCAGGACGTTGGCGACGTGCGGGCGCACGATCTCGCGCACCTCGTCCTGGCCGACCCGCTCCGAATGCTGGGTCGAGACCACGACCGAGGTCGCGGTCACCGGCTTGCCGTTCTCGTATTGCAGCGTCACCTGGCTCTTGGCGTCGGGGCCCAGATCGGGCTCGGCCCCCGAGTGTCGCGCCTCGGCGAGCGAGCGCAGGATCTCGTGCGAGAAGTGGATCGGCGCCGGCATCAGCGCCTCGGTCTCGCGGCAGGCGAAGCCGAACATGATGCCCTGGTCGCCCGCGCCCTCGTCCTTGTTGCCCGCGGCGTCGACGCCCATGGCGATGTCTGCCGACTGGCCGTGCAGGTAGATCGCGACGTCGGCGGTCTTCCAGTGGAAGCCGGCCTGCTCGTAGCCGATGTCGCGCACCGCCGCGCGCGCCACGTCCTCGAAATGCGCGGCGTCGACATGGCCGTTCTTGTCGACCAGCGGCTCCGGCCCGCGCACCTCGCCGGCCAGCACGATCCGGTTGGTCGTGGTCAGGGTCTCGCACGCCACGCGCGCGTTAGGGTCGGCCGTCAGGAACGCGTCGACCACGGCGTCCGAGATGCGGTCACAGACCTTGTCCGGATGACCCTCGGACACCGACTCGCTGGTAAAAAGATAGTTCGACCTGGCCACGCGCACCCCCGTTTCTCACCGTGCCGATCGCTGTCGCTCCCGCCGGAGCGCCCGTCGACCGTGCCACCTGTTGCGACCGCGGCAACATGCGTTGCAATTTGCAGTTGCCGGCCGCCGAGCCCAGGGTATGCTGAGCCGGTTCGACCGGTCGCGGTCGCGAGGACCCGCACTTCATACAGCCTTTGCGAAGACGGTCAAGGCGGTTGCCGGCGGGCCGCGCGTGTCGGCGGGTCAGTCCTCGTCGCCGGACTTGGCCAGCGCCTTGGCCAGCTCGAATACCCGCTTTCTGACCTTGGGGCTGCGGATCCGGTAATAGGCACGCACCAGCTCGAGCGTCTCGCGCTTGGCCAGCGTGTCGGCCTCGTAGGCCGGACCTTCGGCCTCGGCCATGCCCTGCGCCGGGGTGGTTTCGCCCGCGACCTCGTCGGGCATGTCGTCGAAGAAGAAGGAAACCGGGACGTCCAGGACCTTTGACAGTTGGTACAGGCGGCTCGCGCCGATACGGTTGGTGCCGCGCTCGTACTTCTGGACCTGCTGAAAGGTGAGTCCAATGGCCTGGCCGAGTTTTTCCTGGCTCATGCCGAGCATGGTGCGGCGCAGCCGGACCCTGCTTCCCACATGCACGTCCACCGGGCGGGGACGGCCAGCCTGCGCCCGTGACGGATCAGAACGCCGCACCATCTTGAGGGCTGCCTCTTCCATTTTCGTTTGCTCCTATCCCGGCGGCGCACCATACGCATGTATGCCGGATGTTACCAACTGCTCAGTTCACGGACGACACCGTGCCGCATTATAGGAGCAGCAATTCACGTGCCAAGTGCCAACCCTTTTTCTAGACTGCGCGCCGCGTTGCCAAGCTTCCTGTGGCACTCAGGGCTATCAAGAACGCGAATAGCCAGTCGCCATATCGGGCATAGAGCGGCGGTCGGGGCAGCGCCCGAGGCAAGGCCGCGTCGATCACCCCCTCGCGGCCGAGACCGAGCCGGGCGGTAATCCGGCCGACCGGATCGACCACGGCCGAGATGCCCGTGTTCGCGGCACGTACCAGCGGCAGCCCCTCCTCGATGGTGCGCATGCGCGCGCTCGCCAGGTGTTGATACGGCCCGGAACTCATGCCGAACCAGGCATCATTGGTCACGTTGAGCAGCCATGCCGGCCGGGCGCCTTCGGGCACCACCTCGCCGGGGAAGATCGCTTCGTAGCAGATCAAAGGGCTGAACGGTGGCAGCGTGCCGGCTTGCAGCGTGCGCGGGCCCGGCCCGGCGGAGAAGTCGATCGCTCCATGCGTCAGCTTGCCTATGCCCAGCGTCTCGCGCAGCGGCACGTACTCGCCGAAGGGAACCAGATGGTGCTTGTCGTAATTGGCGACGAGCACGCCCTCGCGGTCGATGGCGTGCAGGCTGTTCCACACCGCCGGCCCCACGGGGGTGTCGCGCACCAGCCGGTTGGCACCGGTGATCAGGATCCCGTCAGGCGGTGCCGCCGCGGCCACCCGCGCCAGCCTCTCGCGATCCCCCCACAGCGGCCAGGGCGACGCCGTCTCGGGCCAGATCACGGCGTCCATGGTCTCATGGCCCGGCTGCCGCGAAAGCGCGATGTAGTGCGCGACGATGTCGTCGCGCTCCTCGCGCCGCCATTTGAGCGACTGCGCGATGTTGCCCTGGACTACCCGCAGCGTCGTGCCCGGGGTCGCCTCGGTCGGGTAGGTCGCCATTCGCCCCGACCCGGCGAGCCACAACACGCCCAACACCACGGCCGCCGCCATCGGCGACGCCCAGGGCCGCCAGCCCTCGGCGCGCCAGCCCAGCGTTGCCGGCGACGCAGCCAGCGCCACCGTGACCAGCGTCAGCCCGTAGGCGCCGACATGCGCCGCGGTCTGGGCCATCTCGGGCACCGGGTCCCAGACGTAGGCGGCGAGGTTCCAGGGAAAGCCGGTGAGGACGTGCCCGCGCAGCCACTCGGCGCCGGCCCAGGCCGCGGCGAGCGCCAGCACGCGGCCCGCACCCCGTGCGTCCATGAGGTGCACAGCCAGCGCCGCCAGCCCCGGGAACAGGGCCAGCCCCGCAGCCAGCGCCGCGACCGCCAGCATGCCCAGCACGATGTAGGGAACCACCCCGAACAGCGCGCCCGGCAGTACCGAGAACGAGATCGCGATCCAGTAGAGCCCCGCCGCCATGTGGCCCAGCCCGAACCACCAGCCGAGCCAGAAGGCCTGTCGCCCCCGCGCCGCGCCGTCGAGCAGCCACAGGAGCCCGGTGAACGAGATCAGGAGCACCGGCACCGCGTCGAAAGGCGGCAGCGCGGCGGCCGCCAGCGTGCCCAGCAGCAGCGCGGCGGCCCGGCGCGCCACGCCGTCGAGCCCCGCCATCGCGGCGGCAATGCGACCCATCGGGCCACCATGCTCGGGACGCGCCGCCGCCGCTCCGGTACCCAGGTGAAGGTGGGGACTAGGCACTCGCCTCGTCCGGGGCCGGCAGATTGCGGATTCGCAGGCGGCGGATCCGGCGCGGATCGGCCTCGACCACCTCGAACTCGACACCCGAAGGATGACGGATCAGCTCGCCGCGCGACGGCACCCGGCCGGCGAGTTGGAACACGAGCCCGCCCAGCGTATCGACGTCCTCGCGCTCCTCATCGGTCAGGATCGTGCCGCAGCGCTCCTCGAAATCCTCCACCGTGACGCGCGCGTCGGCGGTCAGCACCCCGCCGTGGCCCTCGGTCATCTCGGGCGTCTCCTCGACGTCGTGCTCGTCCTCGATCTCGCCGACGATCTCCTCGACCAGATCCTCGATCGTCACCAGCCCGTCGATGCCCCCGAACTCGTCGACCACGAGCGCCAGATGGCGTCGCGTGTCGCGCATCTGGGCCAGGAGGTCGACCACCGCCATCGACGGCGCGACGAACAGGACCGGCCGGATCGTCTTCGACAGGTTGAAGCTGCGCCCGCGGCCCCAGAAGGTCATCACGTCCTTGATGTGCACCATGCCCTGCACGTCGTCGAGGTCGCCGCGGTAGACCGGCAGGCGCGAATGCGGCCGCTCGGTCATCACCTTGACCAGGTCGGCCAGCGAGGTCTGCATCTCCACCGCCACGATGTCGGCGCGCGGCACCATGACATCCTCGACCGCCTTGTCGTGCAGGGTCAGGATGTTGCGCAGGAGCGCCAGCTCGCCCGGCTCGACCGCGGTCTCCTCGGTGCCGCCGTGTTCCTGAATGATCTCTTCGATGCTGCCGCGCAGTCCCTCACCGTTGCGCGGTCGGCGGCGGGTCAGCCAGTTCCTGAGCGCCCCGAACAGTGTCTCGTCGCCGGGCTGGGCGTCTGCGGTACGCGGTGGGTCGGCGGGATCGGTCATGGCGGATCGGGCGCGGCTCAGGGCCGCGCGGCGTGGTGCTCGCGGTAAGGGTCGGATATGCCCAGGCCGGCCAGAATCTTGCGTTCCAGCGCCTCCATCCGCTCGGCCTCCTCGTCCTCGACGTGGTTGTGACCCAGGAGATGCAAGATGCCGTGGACGACCAAATGGGCCAGGTGGTCGGCCAGCGGCTTGCCCTGCGCGCGGGCCTCGCGCTCGACCGTCTCGAAGGCCAGCGCGACGTCGCCGAGCGACGATCCCGCCGTTTCGCCCATCGGTCCCGTCGCCGGCCCCATCGGGAAGGACAGGACGTTGGTCGGCGCGTCCACGGCGCGGAACTCGCGGTTGAGCGCACACACACGGGCATCGTCGGCCAGCAGCACGCACAGCGCGCCGGCCGGCAACCCGGCGCCGGCCAACGCCGCCGCTGCGGCGCGCGCACACACGGCCTCGGGCGCGTCCAGCCGCCGGGTCCAGCGCGGGTCGTCGACGACCACGTCGACCTCGGCCGCGCCGCTCTCGGGCATCTCGATGTCGGGGATCGCGTTCATGTCTCGCGGCCGGTGCGGCCGGCTTCGGCCCGGTCTTTCGCATCATAGGCCTGGACGATGCGCGTCACCAGGGGATGGCGCACCACGTCCGAATCGTCGAAGCGCACCAGCCGCACCCCGTCGACGTTCTCGAGGATGCCCACCGCCTCGCGCAGGCCCGAGGTCACGCCCGCCGGCAGGTCGACCTGCGACAGGTCTCCGGTCACCGCCATGCGCGAGTTCTCGCCGATGCGGGTGAGCAGCATCTTCATCTGCATGGTCGTGGTGTTCTGGGCCTCGTCGACGATGATGAAGGCGTTGGCCAGCGTGCGGCCGCGCATGAAGGCCAGCGGCGCCACCTCGATCTCGCCGGTCTCGAGCCGCTTGAGCACCTGTTCGCCGGGAAGCATGTCGTGCAGCGCGTCATAGAGCGGCCGCAGATAGGGGTCCACCTTCTCGCGCAAATCGCCGGGCAGGAAACCCAGCCGCTCGCCCGCTTCGACCGCGGGGCGCGACAGCACGATGCGGTCGACCTCGCCCGCCATCATCATCGCGACCGCCACGGCCACCGCCAGATAGGTCTTGCCCGTGCCCGCCGGACCCAGGCCGAAGACCAGCGGCGCCTCGGTCAGCGCCTCGATATAGAGCTTCTGGTTGGGCGAGCGCGGCGAGATCACGCGCTTGCGAGTGCGGATCTCGGCGCCGCCCCTGGCTATCACGTCCTGAACCGGCGCCGCGTCGGCGTCGGCCTCGGCGTCGGCGGCGAATCGCAGCGCGGCCTCGACCTCCGCCGCGTCGACCGCCTTGCCGCGCTTGAGCCGTTCGTAGAGCGCGGCCAGCGCGGCACGCGCCGCGGCGGTCGAAGAGGAGGGACCGTGGATCGAGATCTGGTTGCCCACCGTGCGCATCGATACGCCGAGCTGCTGCTCGATCCGCGCCAGATGCTTGTCGTGCTCGCCGAACAGCTCCGGCAGCAGCGCGTTGTCGTCGAACTGCAAGTGGATCGCGGCGGGCTCGGGGCGCGGCGTGCTCAAATCGCGGCGGCCTCCCGCGCGTCGGCCGCCGCGCCGCCGATCGCCAGCGCGCCGGCCAAGCTGTTGGCCGTGCAGGCCGTGATCGCGACCTCGGCGACGGTGCCGCACCAGTGCGCCGGCGTCTCGACATGCACCGCCTGGAGGTAGGGGCTGCGGCCCACGAGCTGGCCCGGATGGCGGCCCTCGCGCTCGAACAGCACCGGCAGGGTGCGGCCCACCGTGGCCTCGTTGAACGCCCGCTGCTGGCGGTTGAGCAATGCCTGGAGCGCATCGAGCCGGGCGGCCTTGTCGGCCTCGGGTACCTGGTCGTCGACCGCGGCGGCGGGCGTCCCGGGGCGGGCGCTGTATTTGAAGGAATAGGCCTGCGCGAAGCCGATCTCCTCGACCAGGGCCATGGTACGGTCGAAATCGGCGTCGGTCTCGCCCGGGAAGCCGACGATGAAGTCCGACGAGAGCGCAAGGTCCGGCCGCGCCATGCGCAGCCGGTCTATGATGCGGCGGTAGTCGTCGGCGGTGTGGCGCCGGTTCATCGCGGCGAGCACCCGGTCCGACCCCGCCTGCACCGGCAGGTGCAGGTAGGGCATGAGCTGGGGCACGTCGCGGTGCGCGGCGATCAGCTCGTCGTCCATGTCGCGCGGGTGCGAGGTGGTGTAGCGGATGCGCTCCAGCCCCTCGATCTCGGCCAGCGCACGGATCAGCCGGCCCAACCCCCAGTCACGTCCGTCCTGTCCCACGCCGTGATAAGCGTTGACGTTCTGGCCCAGGAGCGTGACCTCGCGCGCGCCCGCCGCCGCCAGGCGCCGCGCCTCCGCCAGCACCTCTCCGGCGGGGCGCGAGAACTCGGCGCCGCGCGTGTAGGGCACGACGCAGAAGGTGCAGAACTTGTCGCAGCCCTCCTGGATGGTCAGGAACGCCGCCGGCCCCGGGTCGGAGGCCGACGCGGGCAGGTGGTCGAACTTGCTCTCGACCGGGAAGTCGGTGTCCAGCACGCCGGCGCCCGCCCCACGCTCGGCGCGGGCGACCATCTCGGGCAGCCGGTGATAGGTCTGCGGCCCCAGCACGATGTCGACATAGGGCGCGCGGCGCTGGATCTCCTCGCCCTCCGCTTGGGCGACGCAGCCGGCCACGGCCAGGATCATCCGACCGCCCCCCGCCTGTTCGCGCGTGTCCTTGGCGCGGCGCAGCCGGCCGAGCTCTGAGAACACCTTCTCCGACGCCTTCTCGCGGATGTGGCAGGTGTTGAGGATCACCATGTCGGCGTCCTCGGGCGCCTCCGCCGGGCGATAGCCGATCGGCGCCAGCACGTCCGCCATCCGGGCGGAATCGTAGACGTTCATCTGGCAGCCGTAGGTCTTGATGTAGACGGTCTTGGTCACGAGCGGTCGGCCGCGGCGCGGTCCCTGGATATGCGGATGTGGGCCAAAGGTATTCGTGGCATGCGACGGGTCAAGCGCATCCCGGTTACGCCGCCTCCGGCAGCGGCGCCTGCGGCCGCCCGGTGATCGCCTCGGCCACGCCTGCCGCCACCGCGGCCTCGCAGTGCCTGGTCAGCGCCTTGCGCGAGCCGAACTGTGCGACCGTGACCGGCGGGTGGAACTCGACCGTCACGCGTACCCGGCCCATGCCCAGCATGCTCCACAGATGGCCGAACAGGTCCATGTCGCCGTACCAGGCGTAGAACGGCCGCAGATGGCGGCCCAGCGGGATGCCGTCCAGATGCGTGTAGGCCACCGACACCGGCTGGACCGTGATCGGCGCTCCCGCGACCTCGATCTCGGCGACCGAGAGCAGCGCGCTCTTGAACGGCAGCACGCGGTTGCCGTCGCTCGACGTGCCCTCGGGGAACAGGATCAGGTTGTCGCCGGCCTCGAGGCGCGCGCGCATCTCCTCGCGCTGCGCGTTGATGAAGCGCGCGCGGCGGTCGACGAAGACGGTGCGCTGCAGCTTGGCGAGGATGCCGAACAGCGGCCAGTCGGCGACCTCCGCCTTGGCCACGAACGAACCGCGGATCACCGCGCCGAGCACCGAGATGTCCAGATACGAGGTGTGGTTGGCGACGAACAGCGTCGACTTCGACCGCGGCAGGTCGCCCTTGACCACCAAGTCGACGCCCACGATCCGCATCATCATCCGGTGCCAGTAGATCGGGATCGCCGTGGGGAAGGGCAGGCGCAAGGCCACTACCAGCGTCTGCGCCGGGGTGAGCGCGATCACCGAGACCAGGAACGCGGAAAAACGCCACAGCGCGCGCAGATGCGATATCAAGTCAATCTCCACCCGGCCCGCGCGGCCGGGTGTAGTGGCGCAGATATTTGCTCGCCACCTCTTCGGTCTTGACCACGACGCAGACATCGACGGTGTTGAAGTCGAAATCGATCACCGCGCCGTCGCCGACCCAGCCGTTGAGCCGCAGGTAGCCCTTGATCAGCGGCGGCAGCATGCGCACGGCGGCGCGGCCGTTGACCTCCTCGGCCGGCATCAGGTTCATGTCGACATAGCGCTCGGGCAGCGCGCGCGGGCGCAGATCCTCCGGGGCCAGATGGTTGTGGTAGAGGAACGACAGCGGTAATGCCAGCTCCTTCGGGTCGGTCGTCCCCGGGATGCTGGCGCAGCCGAACATGATGTCGACATCGGTGGCCAGCACGTAGTGCGCGATACCGTTCCACAGGCAGGTCATCGTCGCCCGGTTGCGGTGCCCGCGGTCGATGCACGACCGGCCAAGCTCCAGGACCTCGCCGGGATGGGCCGCGATCATCGACACATCGTACTCGTCCTCGGAGTAGAAGTGTCCGGCCTTTTGCGCCGCCGCGCGGCGGATCAGCCGGTAGGTGCCCACGACCCCGGCGGCGCCGCGGCCGACCGTGCGGTCGATGACGAGCAGATGGTCGCACAGCGCGTCGAACACGTCGAAGTCCTGCCTGCGCGCCGCGACCTCGGCCGACGGCTTGGCCCTCATCTCCTCGTAGAAGACGCGGTAGCGCAGCGACAGCGCCGCATCGACCTCTTCAGCGGTCTCGGCAAGGCGGATCTGCAGATCGCCCGACCGCACGTCGACCAGCCGACCGTGGGACCTGTGCTCGGGACTTGCGCTCACTCGATCGCTGCCTTTCCCGGTGCGGGCGCGCGGACCCGGTCAGTCGTCGTGGCCGCGCTTGGCGCGCCCCTCCTTGATCCCATAGAGCTCGAGCCGGTGGTCCACAAGGCTGTAGCCCAGCTTGCGCGCGACCTCGGCCTGCAGCCTTTCGATCTCCTCGTTCTGGAACTCGATCACCTCGCCGGTGTTGACGTCGATCAGGTGATCGTGGTGCTCGGTCGGGGCCTCCTCGTAGCGCGCGCGGCCGTCACCGAAGTCGTGCCGCTCCAGGATCGACGCCTCCTCGAACAGCCGCACCGTGCGGTACACGGTGGCGATGCTGATCTTGGGGTCGATCGCCGTTGCCCGCTGATAGAGCATCTCGACATCGGGGTGGTCCTCCGATTCGGACAGCACGCGGGCGATCACCCGCCGCTGCTCGGTCATCTTCAGCCCCTTATCGGCGCAAAGCTGCTCCAGACGCGTCGACATCGCTCTCCATCTCGCGATCTCCCGGTGGGCGCACGAGTATAAACGAAGGTTCCCGCCAAGCCCATATCAGCCGGGCAGCCTGCCCGGTCGAAATTTCGTTACCGAAGCGGCAGCACGCGGAGCGACCGGATGGCTGCGCGGCTCGCCGCCGCAGGGATGCGCGCGGACGCGCCGGGCTCCGGCCGAATACGGCCGCCATCACCGGCCCGGCTTGCGACCCAGACCGATGCGCTTGGCGAGCTCCGAGCGCTTGGCGGCGTAGTTGGGTGCTACCATCGGGTAGTCCGGCGGCAGACCCCACTTGACCCTGTATTCCTCGGGCGTCATGCCGTAGACGCTCTTCAGATGGCGCTTGAGCATTTTCAGCTTCTTCCCATCCTCGAGGCAGACGATGTAGTCCGGCGTTATCGAGCGGCGGATCGGCACCGCCGGCTTGGGCTGGTCCTCCTCGCGCCCGGGCGCGCGCCCCGCGTGGCTGGCCAGGGCAGCGTGGGTCTCGGAGATCAGCGCCGGGATGTCGGCCGGCGCGATGGTGTTGTTGGACACGAAAGCGCTGACGATCTGGACCGTCTGTCGCAGCAGATCGTTCGCGACTGTGTCTTGGCTCATCCCGATATTCCTTGTCCTGCAGCGGAGATCGTAGGCGTCGTGCGACGGATGTAATTGCAAGTTCTGTGATTCTCAAGAACTTCGTCAGAGAATTAGTCACTTGATCTGAAAAAAACCGCTTGACGGCCCTCGGCGCCGCTGCAGCCGCAGTTCCATGACCAGCGCGTCCGCCGTGCCGTTACGGCGGCGATAGTAGCCGCGCCGCCGTCCGGCTTCGCGGTAGCCCAGTGCGCGGTAGAACGCGTGCCCCTCCTCGTTGTCCACCGCGACCTCCAGCACGATGCGCCGCGCCCCGGGCGCCAGCTTCATGACCGCGCCGTGCAGCGCGCGGCCAGCACCTGTGCCGCGCCAGCCCGGCAGCACGCCGATCGACTGCAGTTCGACGTCGTCGCCTGCGCGCTGAGCGATGGCGTAGCCCACCGGCTCGTCACCGGTGCAGGCCAACCACCCGCGGGCATTCGGCAGCGTCAGGATGCCGGCTACCGAGGCCGCACTCCAACGCTCGGGAAGGCAGCGCGCAATCAGCGCGGCGATCACTTCGGCGTGAACGGCACCGGCCGGACGGATTTCGACGGCGGCCGTCATCGCGGCTCCGGCAGCCGTGCCTCGGGCTCGCGCAGATAGAGCGGCCGCGGCGGCCCGGGCGTCGGATCCTCGGCGAGCCGCCGCGCCGCCAGCGCCGCCACGGCTTCGGCGTCGGGCCAGGGCGGCGCCGAAGCCGGCACCGCACCGGGCACCGCGCCGTCGCCCACGCTCAGCACGTCCCGATCCGCGAGTCTGGCCCGCACCGCCTCGGCGGTCGCAACCGACGGTCGCGTGATCGGCGTCAGGTCGGACTCGAACAGCTGCGCGTAGAGGTCGCCCCGCTTGGTGTCGAGTACCGCGGCGACGACCCGGCCCACCCGTTCCGCCGCGCCGGTGCCGTGCGCCAGCGCCTCGAGCGAGCCGACACCGACCGCCGGAATGCTCGCCGCAAGCGCCACGCCGCGCGCAGCCGACAGCCCGATGCGCAGGCCGGTGAACGCACCCGGCCCGACCGTGACGCCAACGGCGTCGAGCGACGCGACGGTCCAGCCCGTCTCGGCGAGGACCGCCTGCATCATCGGCACCAGCGCCTCGGCATGGCCGCGCGCCATCGGCTCGCAGCGGTGCGCGACGACCTCGCCGTCGCGCCACAGCGCCACCGAGCAGGCGCCGGCCGTGGTATCGAGCGCCATGAGCGCGGTCACCGCGCGCCCCCTATCCGCGTCCGGGGCGGGTCGTGTATGACCGCACCAGCCCGGTCCACATCGGCAATGCCATGAGCCTCGTCCCGATTGCCCCGCCGGAGTACGACGTCGATCTCGAGCTGGCCTATGCCACGCCCGACAACTTCACCGGCAAGCCCATCTATGGACGGCCGCTGTGCTTCCTGCACGAGGACGCGGCCGCCAAGCTGCGCGTGGCGATCGGTCTCGCCGGCCGCATCGGCCTGCGCATCCGCGTATTCGATGCCTTCCGGCCGTCCGAGGCGCAGTGGCGACTGTGGGAGCATACGCCCGATCCCGACTATATCGCGGACCCGCGCCGCGGCTCGCCCCATTCGCGCGGTGTCGCGGTCGACCTCACTCTGGTCGACGGCGGCGTGGCGCTCGACATGGGCACCGCATTCGACGATTTGTCGATCGCCTCGCATCACGGCTCGGACCGGGTGTCGCCCGAGGCGCAGCGCAACCGCCTCCTGCTCATGGGGCTGATGACCGATGCGGGCTGGGATTTTTACCGCCACGAATGGTGGCACTACCAGCTCTTCGACGCCCGGGCCAGATATCCGCTCCTCTCGGACGCCGACAGCCCCGAGCCGATGACGTGACCCACGGCGCGGCGGCGGCGCCAATTCCAGGCGCGACCGGGTGGGGAAGCGGGGCCGCACGGCATTTCGGCGCGGATGCAGGCCTGGTCAGGCGTCCGGAACCACGAGCCGCGCAGTCTGGCTCGGCGCCAGCTCGACATGATCGAAGCGGTCGAGCTCGTTGAACACGATCAGGTTCTGGATCTTGCGCGTGTACCCTTGGCCCAGCTCGGAATAGCGCGTCAGCGTCGCCGCGAGCGCCAGGGCGTCGACGTCGCGTCCACGCGCCCGCATCTGCACGCGCAGCGTGCGGAACTCGGCATAGGCGGGATGGCGGTTGATGTTGCGCATGTAGGCCGATACCGACTCCGCAATCGAGCCGTAATGTGCGAGCCGGTAGCGCGGGTCGGGCCGATCGACATTCTGTCCGGGCTTCAACGGGTCATAGACCCGCTGGCCGAACATCGAGTTGTTGCCGATGGCGAAGGACGAGGTGCCCCACCCGCTCTCCTCGATGGTCTGGGCGAGCACCAGCGACGGCGGGATGACGTCGATCTTGCGCACCAGACCGTCGAGGTCGTCGACGGAGGCGCGATGCCGCTCGGCGAGATCTTCGAGCCACAGCCGCTCTTCCACCGTGATCCGGCCGCCCGCGGCCAGATGGTCGCGCAATTCGATGACGCGCTCGCGGTCGGCTGCGATGCGCTCGTTCTCCTTGAGTACCAGCGGCAGCATGATGCGCACGAACAAGCGCTTGCGCGTCTCGATGTCGGCGATCTCGGGCAGGTCCTCCGGCAGGGCGGCGACATAGACCCGCGGCGCCACCCCGGCGACCTCGACGATGTGGAGCCAGTAGCCCATGCTGTCGAAGAGGCTGGCCACCGACTCCGCCGTGCGCGGGGTGGCGACGATATGGTACTCGCGCTCACGCTCGCCCGGCGTGCCGTGGAGCATCTTCTGCACCGCGCCCACCGTATCGAAGCCGGCAATGCTCGCCAACGCGAGCATGAGCACGGAAACGCCGATCGCCCCGAGGCCCGCATGCCCCGGGTGCAACAGGTCTCGCTTCCTCATGGTCGGGCTTCCCTCTCCCGCGTCACCGGCCTGCTAGAAGACCGGCCGCACCTCCGCCACTTCGGGGATGTAATGCTTGAGCATGTTCTCGATCCCCATCTTGAGCGTCATCGCCGAACTCGGACAGCCCGCACACGCTCCTTGCATGAACAGATAGACAACGCCTCGTTCGAACCCGTGAAAGACGATGTCGCCGCCGTCCATGGCCACCGCCGGACGCACGCGCTCGTCCAGCAACTGCTTGATCTGGCCGACGATCGGGTCGTCTTCGTACTCATCGGCCATTAACTTGTTGTTCATATTGTCGTCTGCGGCGTCGCGGTCAACGACAATCGCCCCGCCCGCGTCGAGATGTCCCGCGATCGCGTCGGCGACCAGCGGCTCGAGCGCGCTCCAGTCCGTGTCGTGATCCTTGGTCACGGTGACGAAATCTGCGCCCATGAATACCCCCGCCACGCCGCCGACGGCGAAGATCGCTTCGGCGAGCGGCGATCGCGCAGCCTGCGTGGGCGCCGGAAAGTCCATCGGCCCGTCGGGTGCGACCGGCCGGTCGAGCACGAACTTCAGGGTCGCGGGATTGGGCGTGCGGGCAATTCGCATGGGTCTCGGACAGGGCTGGCGTGGAGCGCGCGTGAGGTGGGCTCCCGCGCGCAAAGGGTCAAGGTCGGGCCGCCCCGCCTCCTGCGCCAGATCGTGGTCGATGCGTCGAACGACCTCGCGTCTCAGCCTCCGAATGGACAGTCGCACCGCCTGCTTCCCGCGACGGCAGCGCCGCGTTCCCCCGAAGCCAAGGCGCCGCTATAGTCCGCGTGCAATTCCGCGGCCTGCCGGACGGACTGCGAACGCCGGCGGCTGCAACACGACGACACGCGAATCCCGGCAATGGGGGAGGACGAATGCGCGCGGTTCTGTGCAAGCAATGGGGTGGGCCCGAGGACCTCGTGATCGGCGAGATCGAAGGCCGCGATCCCGGCCCGGGCGAGGTTCGGGTCGCCATCAAGGCCGCCGGCGTCAATTTCGCCGACACCCTGATGATCGCCGGCAAGTATCAGGAAAAGCCCGATTTTCCTTTCAGTCCCGGCCTCGAGGCCGCGGGCGAGGTGATCGCGGTCGGCGAGGGCGTGACGCACCTCGAGGAGGGTGACCGGGTGATGGCCATGTGCGGCCATGGCGGCTTCGCGCAGGAGCGCACCATGGAGGCCGCGCGTGCGGTGCCGATCCCGGAGAACATGGACTTCGTCGACGCCGCCGCCTTCCCGGTCGCCTATGGCACCTCGCATGTCGGGCTCGAGCGACGGGCCAACCTGAAGCCCGGAGAGACGCTGCTGGTCCACGGCGCCTCGGGCGGCGTCGGGCTTACGGCGGTCGAGATCGGCAAGGTCATGGGCGCGACCGTGATCGGCACCGGCGGCTCGGACGAGAAGCTCGAGATCGTCACCGAGTACGGCGCCGACCACGTGATCAACTACGCCAGGGATGACGTCCGCGAGCGGGTGCTCGAGCTCACCGGCGGCAAGGGCGCCGACGTGATCTACGACCCGGTCGGCGGCGACGTGTTCGACGCCTCGCTGCGCTGCATCGCCTGGGAGGGCCGGCTGATCGTGGTCGGCTTCGCCTCGGGCCGTATCCCCGAGGCGCCGGCCAACCGCCTCTTGATCAAGAACTGCGCCGCCATCGGCCTGTTCTGGGGCGCCTATGCCATGCGCGACCCCAAGGTGATCGCGGACAGCTTCGGCACGCTGCTCGGCTGGTACGCCGAGGGCAGGCTGAAGCCGCACGTCTCCCACACCTTCCCGATGGAGCAGGCCGGCGAGGCGCTGAACACGCTGCTGTCGCGCAAGGCCACCGGCAAGGTGGTCTTGACGACGGAGTGAGACATGCGGAGCGGCAGTGACCGAAATCCCCGGAATGTCCCCCATGCCGCCGGAAAGGTCGTGCGGACCCTTCTCGCCGCGTCCCTGATGGCCGCCGGCTCGGCCGCGGCCGAGCAGTCGCTGCCCCGGGCCGGCATCGTCTTGGTCGACCCGGCGGAACGGCGCGCGGAGATCGGTTCGTACGGGCCGGCGGTCGCGTCGCGTCTGTGCGCGGCGGAGCTCTATACGCTCGACACCGTACAGGTTCCGATCCGCACGCCCGGCGTGGTCGGCACCGGCTCGCTCGATCCGCGGCTCGACGGTTTCGCCTATCTGGTCGCCGAGAACGCCGCCGCCCATCTTGCCGGAGATCCCGACGCCGGCGAGCGTGCCAAGGCCAACCTCCTGGCCTGGGCGCGCGGCGGCGCCCTGGGCCCCTTCGACGACGACCATCCGAACACCTTCGTCTCGGTCGACCGGGTGCTGCTGACGTCGATCGCCGCCGCCGCCCTGCTGCGCGACCGTTTCGCCGATGCCGAGTGGCGCATGGTGATGGACTGGCTCGCCGCGGTCGTCGCCCGGCGCGACGGGCAACGCCGCGCCTGCATAAGCTGCGAGCGCGACGCCGACCGTAACCTTCGCGCGGCGGTCGATGCCGCCTGGGGGGCGCTCACCGGCGACGCCGCGCGCTACCGTGCGGGGGTCGCGTGGTACCGCACGGCGATCGCGGCGCTGACCCCCGAAGGCGGTTTCCCGGCGGAGATGGCGAAAGGCGAGTTCGCGGTGTGGGGCACGTCGCGTGCGATCGCGCCGCTGGTCGCGCTTGCGGAGATCGCGGCGGTGCGCGGGGACGATCTCTATGCGCTTGCGCCCGATGGCCCGAGCCTGCACACCGCCGTGAGCTTCTTCCTCGACGGGGTAGCGCGGATCGACGGCCATGGCTGGCGCGTCCCCGACGCGGCGCCCGGGAGCTTCCCGCAGGTGCGCCAGCGCGCCGGCTTCCTTTACACGCAGCCCAACGGCCGGCACGCATTGGCCTGGGCCGAGGCCTACGCGGCCCGGTTCCCGGACCATCCCAACAGCCGCCGGCTCCGGCAGTTGTTCGAGGACGGCCGGGTGATCGCGCGCGACGTGCTGGTGGACGAGAGCGTGGGCGGCAACGCCACCTGCCTGTTCGCCGGTCCGCGTCCGCTCACGCCGCCGGACCGGCCGCAACCGCCCGCCACCGGCGCTCAGTAGAGCCGCGCGCGGTAGCTCTCCTCGGCGCGGTCGCCGGCGTCGAGCGGGTCGGCGATCATACGGTCGCGCGAGCGGAGGGCCTCGCGCAGCGCGCCGAAGCTACATGCGCACCCGCACCCGGTAGGTCAGCACCGCGTCGCTCTCGGCCGGCACGACGATCCGCCACTCGGCGCGGTTCGCAGCGGCCTGCTCGTGCGGGTGGCTCTCCTCGAGCATCTCCCAGTCACCGGGGATGGCCTCGGCGACGGTCACCGTCACCGCCTCCTCGCGCGCGTTGGACAGCGTGATCTCGTGGGCGCTCTCGAAGCTGTCCCTGGGCTGGTTGACGCGCATGAAATCGGTCTGGCGGCGCTCGGCGCGGACGTCGAAGGCGCGGCCCACCGTAACCTGCACCTCGCCGCCGACAGGCGTATCGGGGAGGCGGTCCTCGCCCAGGAACAGGCCCGCCTCGCCGCCGCGGTGGACGCGCACCACGCCGCCGGGCAGCGGCTCGCCCAGCCCGACATCGGCCTCGTTGTCGAACGACAGCCGCACGGTTACCGGCTCGGGGCGAGGATCGCCCGTCGGGTTGGTATAGGGCTGCCGGCGGCCCGCGGTCCGGTACTCCTTGTCGAAGGCCACGCCGTGCGCGCGGATCAGGGCGAGCTGCCGGACCTCGTCGTCGTGCAGGGTGACGCGTCGAGGATAGTCGTAGACGTGGTAGTCGCCCGCGGGCTCGGGCTCGGGCGGCGGCGCGGCCGCCTCCGCGCGGGCGAGATCGAGGGCCTTGTAGAGCCGAGGCGAACCGCCGTCCGTCAGGTTGATATCGCCCGCGACAAGGCGCAAGCGTGCGTCGGGGTAGTCGGTGCCGGAGACGTTGGTCACCGTCGCCCACGCCGCGAGTGTCAGCGTGGTCTCGTCCTCGCTCAGCGTGGCGACATAGTCGGTCTGCCAGCGCAGCCCGTGGCTCAGATACGTCAACTCCATGGGCGTGGGACCGCCGCGCTCGCTCTCGACCCGTGCGGTCAGTGTCGGGCGGGTGCGCAGCCCGGGCGGGATCGCGGGGAACGCCAGGCGGCCGGGCACGCCGGTCTCGATCCGGCCGTCGACCTCGAGCACGACGCCGTCATGGACGCTGACGATGCGGGCATGCTCGCGCGTCTCCTCGCCGGTGGTCGGGTGGGTGCGGACCAGCTCGACCGTCTCGCCCTCATAGGCCTCGAGCAACCGCCGCTGGTCGATCACCCGGCCGTCGAAGGTCTGCTCCAGCACCACCAGCCCCTCGCCGGTCAGCACCGCGGTCTCGGGCCGCAGCCGCGCCGAAACGTCCTCGAAGGCGAGCCTGGTCCCGCCGCCCTCGATCTCGACGGAGCGCCGGTCCTGCACCAGCGCCAGGTCGGCCATATAGACGGTCAGCACGAGATCCTCGCGGGCTTCGGCGCCGACCATCACCTCCGCCTCGGCCCATGCAGGGACGGCGGCGAGGAGCATCGCGATCGACGCGGCGAGAGGGCGGGCGACACGGCCGGGCATTGGGCGCATGGCGGGCTCCTTCGACAGTTGGCGGGTGGCACGTCCATCGGGCTAGGCGCGGTTTGTGGCGACGGCAAGGCGGTTATTGCGGGATCAGGTCGGCGAACACGAAGCCGTCGCGGGTGACCACCTCGCCGGGCCGGGTGGCGATGGGAGCCCGGAACATGGGGCCGTCGGTGACCGCGGTGTGGAATTCGCCATTCTCGCCGCACGGGTCGACGCCCGCGGGCAGGTCGGCGAGGAACTCCGCGCCGAAGATGCGGCCGGCAAAGGAGGGGTCGAGCTGTTTCGGGTCGACGCAGACCACATGGGCGCGCAGCCCGCCCTCGACCATCTCGCGCGTGAGCGCGGCGGTGTCGCCCCGCCAGATCGGGAACACGCCCTCCATGCCGGCGCGGGCGAGCTGCGCCTCGCGGTAGGCGCGGATGTCCTCCAGGAACAGGTCGCCGAAGACGACATGGCCGACGCCGTCGGCCTTGAACGCCTCCAGCGCCGTGCCCATGCGGCGCTCGTATTCCTCGTTCGGGCACGGCGAGGGCAGCGCGACCTTGGTCAGCGGCAGGCCGATGCGCTCGGCCTGAAGGTCGAGGATCGCCTCGCGCGTCGAATGCATGGCGACGCGGGCATGCTCCTCGGTCACGGTGGTCAGCAGGCCGACGATCTCGACGGCCCCTTCCGCCCGGGCCAGGTGCAGCGCCCAGGCGCTGTCCTTGCCCGAGGACCAGGACATGACCGCCTTCGGCCGGCCGTTCATACCGGGGAGCGCGCCTTGAGCGCGGCGGCGATGGTGCCGTCGTCCAGATAGTCGAGCTCGCCGCCCACCGGCACGCCGTGGGCCAGGCGGGTGACGCGCACGCCGCAGTTCGCCAGGCGGTCGGAGACGTAGTGGGCGGTGGTCTGGCCGTCGACGGTGGCGGACAGCGCCAGGATGATCTCGCTCACCGCCGGATCGGCGGCGCGCGCAACCAGCGTCTCGATGTTGAGATCCTCGGGCCCGATCCCGTCGAGCGCCGAGAGCGTGCCGCCGAGCACCTGATAGCGGCCGGCGAAGGCCGAGGCGCGCTCGAGCGCCCACAGATCGCCGACCTCCTCGACCACGC
The DNA here is from genome assembly GCA_964569105.1 of uncultured Alphaproteobacteria bacterium. Lineage (GTDB taxonomy): Bacteria > Pseudomonadota > Alphaproteobacteria > CAZMTC01 > CAZMTC01 > CAZMTC01. Next base: position 23,682 of record CAZMTC010000030.1, read on the forward strand.
AGATGACTCCGCCGTCGCGCCTGGGATCGGTGCACAGCGCGCAGGGATCGGCGGTGTCGACGTTGCCGCAGCTCGAGCAGGTGCGGACCTTCGCCGTCGCGTCGGCGAGCGCGCGCGCCAGCGGGTCGAGCAGCGCCTCGCGCCGCTTGATCAGGTGCAGCGCCGCGCGCCGCGCCGAACGGGGGCCGAGGCCCGGCAGCTTGGCGAGCAGCGCGATCAAGTGCTCGATCTCGGATCCGGCCAAGGTGGGCGTGCCCGCGCTAGATCGGCAGGTTGAAGCCCGGCGGCAGCTCGATCCCGCCGGTGAGCTGCTTCATCTGCTCCTGGACGTGCGCCTCGACCTTGGACTTGGCGTCGTTGAAGGCGGCGACCAGCAGATCCTCGAGCACGCCGACATCCTCGGCCGAGAAGAGCTGCGGGTCGATCTCGACCGCCTTGGCCTCGTTGCGACCGTTGACGGTCACCGTGACCATGCCGCCGCCGGCGGTACCGGTCACCTCGGTTTCGGCCAGCTTCTCCTGCATCTCGGCCACGCGGCCCTGCATCTCCTGGGCCTGCTTCATCAACTGCCCGAGATTCTTCATTCCTCGTCCTCCTCGTCCTCAGGCGTGGCGGCGTCGCCATCGCCGGCCAGCGGCGCCGGACGGTCGCGCACCGTGCCGATGGTGGCACCCGGAAAGGTGTCGAGCACGGCGCGCACCAGCGGGTGGTCGGCGGCCGCCTCGCGCCGCTCCTCCTCTGCCGCCTGGCGGGCGGCGCGCAGCGTGGGGGCGCCTTCCTCGCGCGAGATGCTGACCACCCAACGGCTGCCGGTCCACTCGCTCAACAGCGAGCCGACCTTGTTGACCAGACCGCGGTCGGCGTTCTCGCCCAGCCGCAGCTCGATCCGGCCGGGCTCGAAATGGACCAGGTGCACCTCGGCGGCAAGCTGGTTCGCTATGCGCGCCTCGCGGCGTTCGGCGAACAGCTCGACCGCCGCGTCGAAGCTGGCCGGATTGGGCGCCGTGTCGCCGGATTCCGCCGCCGGCTCGGCCTGCGGTGCCGGGGCGAGCCGGGCCTGCGGGCCACCGCTTCTGCCGTCGTCGACCGCGCGATCGGCGGGCGGCGGCGGCGAAGCCCCGGTACGCGCCGCAGAGGCGCCTCCGGACGGCGGCGCGGTGGCGGCGGTCGTCGCCCGTGCGGAGCCGCCCTCGGCGTCGAGCTTCGCCACCAGATCGCCCGGCGTCGGCAGCTCGGCGGCGTAGGCGAGGCGGACCAGCAGCATCTCCAGCGCCGCCTGCGGCGTGGGCGCGCCGATCACCTCGTCGAGACCCTTGAGCAGGATCTGCCAGGCACGCGTCAGCGCCGGCATGGCCAGCCCGGTCGCCATGGCGAGCGCGCGGTCGCGCTCGGCCTCCGAGACCGCCGCGCCCTCCACGGCGTCGGGCGTGATCCTGAGGCGGGTGAGCCAGTGCGTGTAGTCGAGCAGATCCTGGACCACCACCGTGGGATCGGCGCCCGCGGCGTAGAGCTCGGCCGCCATGTCGAGCGCCGCCTTGGCGTCGCCCTTCATCACCACGTCGAGCAGGTCGACCACCCGCGCGCGGTCGGCGAGGCCGAGCATGGCGCGCACCTGCGCGCCGTCGACCGGCCCCTCGCCATGGGCGATCGCCTGGTCGAGCAGGGAGAGGCCGTCGCGCACCGAGCCGTCGGCGGCGCGCGCGATCATCGCCAGCGCGTCGTCGGCGATCTCGGCGCCCTCCTTCGCGGCGATCGCGCCCAGATGCGCGGTCATCGTGGCGAGATCGAGCCGGCGCAGATCGAAGCGCTGGCATCGCGACAGGATGGTGACCGGGACCTTGCGGATCTCGGTGGTGGCGAAGACGAACTTCACATGCTCGGGCGGCTCCTCGAGCGTCTTGAGCAGCGCGTCGAAGGCATGCCGCGACAGCATGTGCACTTCGTCGAGGATGTACACCTTGTAGCGCGCCGAGGTCGGCCGGTAGCGCACGCCGTCGATCAACTCGCGGATCTCGCCGACGCCCGCGTTCGAGGCCGCGTCCATCTCGATCACGTCCATGTGGGCGTCGTTCGCGATGGCGACGCAGGGCGCGCATACGCCGCAAGGCTTGGGCGTCGGGCCGCCCTGCCCGTCGGGACCGATGCAATTGAGCGCGCGGGCGATCAGGCGCGCCGTCGTCGTCTTGCCGATGCCGCGGACGCCGGTGAGGATGAAGGCATGAGCCAGC
>CAZMTC010000031.1:0-24858 GCA_964569105.1 uncultured Alphaproteobacteria bacterium
AAATCCGGACAGATCGTGTGCTACATAAACCGGTCATATCGTGTGCTAGCGACACACTCGCAGGGTATCCTTGGCCGTCTTCGCAATCTTTCGTAAACTCACTGACCGCAATACGCTGCGAGGCGCCGATGCAGCGCGATAGACTCCTGTCGGTCGTCGACGGTCTATACGGAGCCGCGCTGGAGCCGGAGACCTGGCCGCAAGCACTGGACCGGATGCGGGGTTTTTGCGACGGCGCCGTGGCCGTACTTTTCCTTCAAGACACGAGTACCGGCGAGATTTGCCGGTGGGTCGGCGCAGGAACCGATCCCGTTGGCGAACGCGAATACCTGGAGCATATCAAGGACATCAACCCGCGCGTCCGGTTTTCCGTGGAGCATCCCCCCGGAACGATCGCTTGGGACTACCGATTGATGCCCGAAGAAGCGATGCGGCGGCATCCGTTTTACGATTGGCTCGGGCGGGTCCAGGATTTGCGTTATTTCATCGGAACCCGGATGTTCGAGAGCGACGGGCGCTCGGCGTTTGCGGGCATAGACTGGCCGACTCGACACGGCCATGTCGAGCGAGACACGATCGATCTGTTTGCCACCCTCGCGCCTCATATGGCGCAGGCGTTTCGGCTGACACTGTCGCGGCTCGACGCCGAGGACCGCGCCGTCGCGCTCGACTCGGTCGTCGACCGCTTCGGCTACGGCGTCGTGATCCTCGATGCGCGCGGTCGAGTGCTTCACGTCAATCCGCACGCAGCGGCGATTTTCGGCCGGAGCGACGGGCTGGACCTGTCGAATGGGACAATCACCGCGCGACACGCCTCCGATACGCGCAAGCTGCACCGATTGATCGACGTCGCCCGGCGCGCGGGGGCATCCGATGGCTTGCCCATGGCGACTGCAATTCCAATTCAACGGCTCGGCAGTGACTTGCCCTATTTGGTGACCGTGGCCCCGCTACCGATCCGGGCCCTGCCCGACGCTACGACCCGGCCCGCGCTCGCACTTGTCGTCAGAGAAAGTCCGAACCTCGACGGCCCTTCGCAACAGCTGGTTATGCAAATTCTGGGGTTGACGCCGCGCGAGGCCGATTTGGCGCTTGCCCTGCTGGCCAATGGCGGGCTCAAGGCCGCTGCGCGTCGGTTGGGTATCGCACCCGCTACGGCGCGCGTGCATCTGCGCAACATCTTCCTCAAGACGCAGGTCCATTCTCAAAAAGACTTGGTTCGACTGCTGTCCCATGTGGCCGCCTTGGGCGAAGGCATCGAGGAGGCGCCGACCTTGGGTCGTTACGAACGCTGATATCGGGATCACGCCAATCCCGAAGCCATTGCGGTTCCCTCGTCCCGGACGCTCGCCTTCGGCTAATACAAATGAGGTACTTCGCGACGAACCGACGCACTTCCGAGGTCGAGTAAGCTGTCCCTGCCGCATGCCGCGCCTGTGTCGGGCGAAGCACGGTTCAGATTTTCGTACGGCAATGGAGGGACTCCGTGAAAAACGGTTCAACGATATCGACAGGTGCGAGCGTTCGGTCGCTTCTCGGCGCCTGCGCGCTGGCCGCCTTCGCGGTCACCGTGACGACACCGGCGGCCGCAGACCGCCTCGGGTCCAGTTGGCACGGCTGCGAATTCGGGCCGTCCTGCGAATGGCAGTTCGAATGGCGCCGGGTTTCCACCAACACCAATGTATTCAACGGCTATTGGTCGCATCCGCAATACGGTCGTTTCCAGGGCCAGATCACCGTATCCCTCTCGGGCACCAGCGTCGTCGTCAGCCGCCCGGCATTGGGCGGCGGGCCGCCCTGCACCTATTCCGGGACCTACAAGAAGCGCGATGTTCACAACGCGATCCCAGCCCGGGTCAGCGGCACCTATACATGCGGCGCCTATACCGGTCCCTGGCGCGCCACGATCCGCAACTGAGGGGCACGGGGCAAGCTTCCCCGGCAGAATCAGCCCGCGACGAACGCCTTGAAGCGCCGCGCGACCTCGTGCGGCGGCATGGTGGGACGGCCGAGGTTCTTCATGGACCCGGGTGCGATGCGCATGTGGACGAAATGCGGCCCGTCATCCGCAAGGCAGGCCCTGGCCGCGGTCTCGAGGCCGTCGAGCGAATCGCAGCGGTGGGCGTGGGGGTAGCCGCAGTCGAGCGCGACCGCGGCGAAGTCGACATTGGGCGATACGCTGGGCTGGCCGCCGGTCGAATCGTAGGTGCCGTTGTCGAGCACGACATGGATCAGGTTGCGCGGCCGGTGGGCGCCGATGGTGGCCAGCGTGCCGAGCTTCATCAGCGCCGCGCCGTCGCCGTCGAATACGGCCACCGGGCGATCGGTGTTGAGCGCCACGCCCAGCCCCATACCGGCGGCGCAGCCCATCGAGCCGACCTGATACAGGTGCTGCTCACGGTCGGCGAGGGTGAACAGCTCGCGCCCGGTCTTGCCCGTGGTGGCGATGATCGCCGCGTCCTCGGGCAGGACGCCGAGCAGGCGCTCCATGGCGTGCATGCGCGACACCAGGCCGTCTTGGGCGCGGTGGTCGGCGGGTGGCGGGCGGTTGCCCTCCCAGCGCGGCTCGAGTGCTTCGCTGCCGCCCTCGGCGCCGGCGAAGGTGCCCTTGCGCACGATCAGCGCGTAAGGCAGCGCGCTCTCCTCCATGCGCGCGGCGGCGGCGTCGATGGCGGCGGGCAGCGCCGCGGCGTCGGCGGGGAACTCGGCGCGCTCGATGCGCATGACGTCGAGCAGATCGGGCGTGATCGGGCCCATCAGCGCATGCTGCGGCTCGTCCTCGATGTCGGGCGCGCCGCGCCAGGTGACCATCAGCAGGACCGGGATTCGGAAAGGATGATTGAGCGAGGTCAGCGGGTTGACCGCGTTGCCCAAACCCGAGTTCTGGCACATGGCCACGGCGCCGTGCCCGGCCAGCCAGGCGCCCGCGGCGATGGCAACGGCCTCCCCTTCCGAGGCGGCTGGGACATACCGCGTGTCGGCGCGCGCCGCGGTCTGCTGGATCACCGAGCCCAGGAACGAGCACGGCACGCCCGAATAGAAGTCCAGCCCGTGCCGCAGCGCGGGCAGCACGAAGTCCTCGGCCTGGATCATACGAACTTCCGCGCCGCGCTGAGGTCCGCGTAATCGTCGACGTCGAGCCACTGGCCGGCGACATAGAGGACGCGCACGTCCTCGCCGCCGCGCACCAGCCGGTCGAGCAGGTCGGGCAGGCTGGCCCGGTCGAGCGTCCCCTCCGCGCGCAGCCGGTCGAGCTCACGGCGCACCGCCTGGGCGCCCTTGCCCGTGACGCGCGCGAGGCCGATCCACTCGCCGGAAACCTCGGCGGGGTCGAGATCGTTGCCGATACGCTTCAGGTAGACCGGCTCGTCGCCCAGGTAGTCGTGGGCGAAGGGCTCGGAGGCCGTGACCAGGTCGCGCACCGTGCCCTCGGCCAGCGGCCGGTCGCGCCACAGCGCGTCGACCACCACGACGATGTCGCCTTCGGCCTCGAGCACCTCGTCGACGATGTGGTGGCGAAACAGGATATCGCCATAGGAGATCAGCGTGTCGCCGTCGATCGCGTCGGCGGCTGCGGCCAGTGTCGCCGCTTCGCCGCCCTGATCGTAGGCGTCGTGGTCGACCATGCGCGCGGTCGACAGGTTGACCATGTCCTTGCCGTAGCCGCGCACTACGGTAACGTCGCCGATGCCACCCTCGCGGAAGATTTCGACCAAGCGATGGAGAAGCGGCCGCCCGCGCACGTCGACCATGCATTTGGGTCGATCCTCGGTGAGCGCGCCGAGCTCGGCCCCACGCGACGCGGCGAGGATCACCGCGCCCGCCTGCACACTGCTGGTCGGCAGGTAGCGGGCCTCGGCGGCCTCGAGCTCGTCATTGTCGGTCAGCGCGAAGACGTCCTTCATCGGCGCCACCCGCTCCTCGACGCCGACCAGCGACTGCTCGCGCTGGATCTGGCGTGAGGTCTCGCGCATGGCGGTGATCGAGGCGCGCAGATTGTGGTTGGCCCAGATGACCAGCGACGCGCCGGCCGCCTCGAACTCGCTCACCGGCGTCCGGTAGTAGCTGGTCGGCACGAGGACCACCGGGCAGCGCCGGTCCCAACGGCGCAGGAACTCGAGCACCTCGTCGCCGGTGCGCTGCTTGGAGTGGATCAGGATGCCGTCGGCGCCGGCTTCGCGGTAGGCTTCGGCGCGCTCGAGCGCTTCGTTCATGGTGCGGCCGCTGATCAGCGCCTCGCAGCGCGCCACCACGCAGAAATCGTCATCGAGCTGGCTGTCCTTGGCAGCCTTGATCTTGCCGCAGAACTCGCCCACGTCGGCCAGCGGCTGTGCGTCGCCCAGGAACGAGTTGGTCTTGGGGAAAAGCTTGTCCTCGATGCAGATGCCGGCGATGCCGCGTTGGCCCAACTTGCGCACGACGCGGCGAACGTTGTTGAAGTTGCCGTAGCCGGTATCGCCGTCGAGCAAGATGGGCACGCGCGAGGCGTCGGACATGAATTCGAGCACCTCGAGCACCTGGGTCCAGGACGCCTCGTTCGAATCGCGCACGCCCAGTGCCGCGGAGATGGCAAGGCCCGAGGCCCAGATGCCCTCGAACCCCGCCTCCTCGACGATCTTGGCCGAGAGGCCGTCATGCGCCTCCATGATGAACTCCAGCCGCGGCGAGGCGAGCAGCGCACGCAGCCGGGTCGACTTGACGGCATCCTCGCGGCGGTCGGCCAGCCGGCCACGGTCGATGGGCAGGGTCATGGGCACTTGCTCCGGTCCGGCGCCGCGCGACGGCGATCGCGAATTCCCATATGGCGGGACCGCGACCATCGTTCAAAAAACAGTCAATTGACCGACATATAACTGCAAGATAACAGTCGTTCCAGTATTCGTTGCGGTGTCGTCGGGAGACCGCCGGGCCGGACGCCGTACCATCAGCCGAAACCGGACCACCGAAATGCTGAACACACCGAGATTGGATGCCGGACAGATGGCGGCCTTCGCGCGCGATGGCTGGACGCTATTGCCGGGCGGCTTCCTCCGTACCGACATCGACCGTGTATCCGCCTGGGTCGACGAGATCGCCGCGCGTCCCGAGCGGCCGGGGACGCACTGGGTCTACAAGGAGAACAACCTGATCGACGGGACGCGCCGGCAGATCAACCGGATCGAGAACACGGCCCCGTTCCACGAGGGCTTCGCCGCGCTGACCGAGGCGCTCAAGGCGCCGGTGGCGCAGCTCCTGGGCGAGGACGCGGTGCTGTTCAAGGAGAAGATCAACTTCAAGCTGCCCGGCGGCGGCGGCTTCGAGCCGCACCAGGACAGCCAGGCGGGCTGGGAGGCCTACGCCCCCTTCTTCATCACCGTCGCGCTGTGCATCGACCCGGCGACCGAGGAGAACGGCTGCCTCAAGGTCGCGCGTTGGCGCCGCGGGCGCGAGCTCTACCGCGAGTGGGAGCCGATGACCGAAGCCGAGGTGGACGAACTCGAGTTCGTATCGTGTCCGCTGAGCCCCGGCGACATCCTGTTCCTGGGGTCCTACACGCCGCACTACTCCAAGCCCAACCTGTCCGACCGCCCGCGACGCATGTACTTCGCCACCTACAACGCGGCCTCCGCCGGCGACCACCGGGCGCAGTACTACGCCGACAAGCACCGCAACTATCCGCCCGACATCGAGCGCGAAGCGGACAAGGAGTACGTCTACCGCGTCTAGGCGGGCTTCACGTCGGAAGCCTGGGCAGGATCTCGCGCTCGGCGCGCGCGACGTCCTCGGCGAAGTCGATCTCGATCCAGGGGATGCCGGTGACATCGACCGGCGTCACCGTGTCCGCCCGGGCGCGCAGCCAGCGGTGGATGGCGTCCTCCGCCGGTGCATCGCCGCCGCCCTCCGCCACCAGCGCGGCAGCGGCTTCGCCGAGCGCGGCGGCACCTTGGGCAGAGAGGCGCAGGAAGCCGGGCCACTCGCCGATATCGTCGTGCCGACCCGAGACATTCTTGCCGAAGTCGACCACGCGGTGCTCGCGCATGCAGACCTTGACCGGCTCGTCGCCCGGCTCGAAGCTCCGGTCGTAGGGAATACGGTCGCCCTCCCCCTCGCCCAGGAGCCGTTCGATCAGCGCCGGGTGATAGAGCACGTCGGCATCCATGTAGACGACGTCCTCCCCAGGTTCGGCCAGGAGCGCGGCGGCGACGTGCAGCGAGAGGAGGCTGCCTTCCTCGTAGCGCAGGTTGCCCATGAACCGAACGAAGCCCGGCGGCGCCGTGCGCGCAGCCTCGGCCTCGATCTCCGCCGCGCGATAGCCGGTGACCACGACCAACTCGGCCACGCCTGCGGCCCGCAGGATCGCGACGTGCCGCTCGAGCAGACTTCGGCCTCCGAAGGGCAGCAGCACCTTGGGCCGGTGCCACGCGCCGTCCGCGGCCAGACGACGCCCCACGCCGGCGGCGAGCATCAGCGCCTTCATGGCGTCAGCCGCGCGCGTTGGGTGGCGTGGTTCGCGCTATACATGGAGATTGCGTGCGCCTAGGATGGATCTCGAACTTCGTTCTCGAGTTTCCGGCTTCGGGGGACGGCCGTTGACTCTGCGTGCGAACGGGCTGCGCATGATCAGCCCGAATATCGCGCATGTGCGCTTGGAAAACCACGGCGAGTTGCTTGCACTCGCCGATGAGTTGCTGGCTGCCGAAAAATCCCGGCTGTCGGGCGTGATCGCGGCCGGCAACGTCCAGGGCCGCCTGATCGAGAAGAACACGCTCAAGACGGGCCGTATGGCCTATTTTCCGCACGAGCCCGACGACCCGCGGGTCGCCGACTATTTCGATTTCCTGAAGGAGCGCGCCGCCGACTACCTACGCGCGACGCCCAACGGCCTGGGCAGCCGGATGGTGCCCGACGATCTGCGGATGGAGCGGAGCTGGGTCGTCGACCAGCGGGAGAACGACTACCAGATCCTGCACGCCCATCTGCCCAACGTGCTCTCGGGCATCGTCTACCTCGAGGTGCCCGAGACCGTCTGCAAGGCGACCTATCCTGACGGCATCCTGACGCTGTTGGAGGGCCATCCCTTCGTGGTCACGCCGGCGGTCGGCGACATGTACATCTGGCCCGCCTACATGCTGCACCACGTCAACCCGTTCCGGGGCGATGGACGTCGCCTCGCCGTCTCCTTCAACTTGCTCGACGCGCAGCGCAAGCACATGGCGCCGATCTACTTCACGCCGAACTACGTCGAGGTGACACCGGAACAGTATTTCGGCAAACGGCCCATGCCCCGAGTGCCCTTCGCCGACCTGAAGTAATCGGCCGCGAACGGCCTGCGGCGTCCAATTCGCGCGACAATCGAGCTCGATCGTCCCGCCGATCCGCGCACAGGCCCGGAGGGAGCCTGAGCGACGAAGGCATTCTGTCACCCGCCCCGTGCCGATATGCCCTCTCGCAATGCGTACGTGTAGCGCTTGCGGATGCGGAAGAATCGCGGCGTCCCGGCGTCAGCCGTAGAAGAGCTGGGGCAGGACCAGCGAGATCGACGGGAAGGCGATCAGGATCGTCAGGCGCACGATGTCGGCGATCCAAAACGGGGTCACGCCGCGGAAGATGGTTCCCGTGCGCACGTCGGGCAGCACGCCGCTGAGCACGAATATGTTGAGGCCCACGGGCGGCGTGATCAGGCTGATCTCGGTCACCACCACGGCCACGATGCCGAACCAGACCGCCAGCTCCGCTGGCGAGAGCGGCAGGTCGAGCGCCATGACGATCGGGAAGAACACGGGGATCGTCAACAGCAGCATCGACAGGCTCTCGAACACCATGCCGAGGATAACGTAGACCACCATGATCAGGAAGATCACCATGTAAGGCGAGACGTCGTAGCCGGTGACGATCGCGGCCAGTCCGTCGGGCAGGCCCGCACGGGTGACGAAGACCGAAAAGATCAGCGCGCCCATCAGGATCACGAACAGCGAGGCCGTGGTCCGCGCCGTTTCGACCAGGATCTCGTAGAGCGAGCGCCAGTCCAACTTGCCCAACAAAAGCGTGATCAGGAAGGCGCCGCCCGCGCCCACGCCCGCGGCCTCGGTCGGCGTGAACAGCCGGCCGTAAATGCCGCCGATCACCAGGATGAAGAGCAACACCGTACCCCAGACGTTGCGCAGGGAACGCCAGCGCTGGGGCCAGTCCACGCGCTCGACCGCCGGTGCCAACTCGGGCCGGCGGCGCACGGTGACGGCCGTCGCCAGCATGTAGAGGCCGACGCCCAGCAGGCCGGGCAGGAAGCCGGCGGCGAACAGCTCGCGGATACTGGTCTCGGTGATGAAGCCGTAGATGACCAGGATGACGCTCGGCGGGATCAGGATGCCCAGCGTGCCGCCCGCCGCGATCGAGGCCGTGGCCAGCGAGTCGGCGTAGCCGTACTTCCGCATGGGCGGCATGGCGACCTTGGCCATCGTCGCCGCGGTGGCCAGCGACGAGCCGCAGATCGCCGAGAAGCCGCCGCAGGCCACGATGGTGGCGAGCGACAGGCCGCCCTTGCGGTGGCCCAGGAAGGCGTGGGAGGCGGCGTAGAGATCGTGCGACAGGCCGGCGCGGGCGACGAAATTGCCCATCAGGATGAACAGCGGGACCACCGACAGGCTGTAGTCCATCGCCGTCTCGCCGAACTTGTCGGAGAGTTGCTGCAGGGCCGGGACGAGCCCCATCGGGTGGTCGATGTTGAGCCAGGCGAAGCCCAGGAAACCCACGATCGCCATCGCGAACGCGATGGGCACGCGCAGGAACACCAGCGTGAGCATCGCGGCGAAGCCGATCAGGGAAACGGTCATGACGCCCGGACTCAGCTGAATTGGGACGGGGCGCCGGATCCGCCGCGGTCGCCGCTCCAACCGGGCGAGAGCGCTCCTTCATCCCGCGTGTAGCGGATGGCGACGACCAGCATGGCCAAGGTGGCGAGGCCCAGCATGACGCTGAGATAACCGTAGACCGGCCACATCTGCACGCGCAGGAACTCCGACTGGTCGTTGAAGAACCACGCCTCCTCGGCGCGCAGCCCGACCTGCCAGCACGCCAGCCCGAGCAGGACCGCGCTGAGCAGGCAGATGAAGCCCTGCTTGGCGTTGACGATGCGGCCGGGCGTAATGGTATCGAGCAGATCGACGCACACATGCTGCTCGCGCAGCGTCGTCGATGGCAGCGCGCTGAACACGATGATGCCCATGGCGATGCGCGTCAGGTCGGTCGCGGGTAGCGGAACGTTGAAGATCTCGCGCGAGACGACGTCGACGCAGGTCAGCGCCATCAGCGCGAAAAGCACGATGGCGGCCACCCCGTCGAGAACGCCGCCGAGCACGCGCCCGGAACCGCTCCCCAAGGCATGGCCGCCACCGCTCATTGCTCGATCCTCGGCTCAGGGTCGAACCTTAACGGTTCTCCGCGACCCAGGCCTCGGTGCCGACGGTGTCGTTGGCCTCGTCGTATTCCTTGGCCCACTTCTCCATGTCGGCCAGCGCGGCCTCGCCGTCGACGCCCTTGCCCTTGGCCATCTCGATCCACTGCTCGCGAATCGGCTGGACCATTTCGTAATAGGCCTTGCTCATGGCCTCGTCGGCGACGACGAATTCGATGTCGTTGCTCGCCTCGACCGCTTCGAACGAGGTCAGGTCCGCCTGGTCCCAGCTGCGGCCTGCCTCGCGCGACAGGCGCTCGCCCGAGCAAGCCCACAGCGCGTCGCGGTCGGCATCGGACAGGCTCTCGATACGGGCCGGGTTCATCGGAATGGCGAAGGCACCATAGTACATGCCATCGTCGACATAGAGCATGTTCTGGGCCAGTTCGGCGACCTTGAAGCTGACCGCCGTCTCCATCGGGAACACGACACCGTCGGCCACGCCCTGCGCCAGCGTCTCGTAGACCTTCGGCGCCGGCACGCCGACACCCTGCGCGCCGAGGATCTTCACGACCTCGGTGCCGACGCCGCCGGGCACGCGGATCTTCATCTGCTCGAGCTGATCCCAGCTCGTCACCTTGTCCTTGGTGTGGAGTGCCGCGGGGCCGTGAACCATCAGGCCGACCACGGTCAGCCCGCGATGTTCGTCCGCCTCCTTGAAGTGTTTCTGGTAAACCTTCCAGTAGGCCTGCGACACCGCTTCCGCGCTGGCGCCCAGCCCAGGCATCTCGGCGATCTGCTGAAGCTCGTAGCGGCCCGGGTTGTAGCCGTGGAACATCCAGGTCGCGTCGGCACCGCCGCTGGCGATGAGCTGCGGCTGCTCGGGCGGCGAAGCCAAGCCGTATTCGATCTTGCCGGTGAGGCTGCCGCCGCTCTTTTCCTCCAAGCAGGCAATCCAGTTGGGGAAGATCCGCGAGTTCACGTGGTGGCTGGGCGGCGCCCAGCTGCTGACGCGGAGGACCGTCTCCGCCTGAGCCGTCCCCGCGGCGGCGAGCATCATGACGGATGCCAAGCCTACTGCAGCGTATTTCTTCATTGCGTCGCTCCCTGTTGATGCTCCGCGTCGACCCAATGACGCGGACTGTGTACCCGGACAAACAAGCACATAGCCGAAGCCGGGGCAAACACCAAGTGCGCGGCAAATCTGCGGCATAACGCCATGCGAAACGTGCGATTTATTGCCCCGTCCGGCGTCCTATAGATCACGCGTCAGCCGCTGTCGTGCCGAGGTAGGCCTCGATCACGCGCGGGTCAGCGAGTACTTGGTCGGGCGGCCCGTCAGTGACATACGCACCGTAGTTGAGGACGGCGATACGGTCGGCGAGATCGGCGACCATCTGCATGTCGTGTTCGACCCAGACCATGGTGATGCCGAGCTCGTGCCGGATGCGCAGAATGAATCGCGCGAGGTCTTCCTTCTCCTCGCGGTTGAGGCCGGCAGAGGGCTCGTCGAGCAGGAGCAGCCGCGGCTCCATCGCGAGCGCACGTGCGAAGCCGACGATCTTCTGGATGCCGAAGGGCAGGCCGGCCACCGGTTGGTTGCGGTAGCGCTCGAGCTCGACGAACTCGACGATCTCCTCGACCGCCTCGCGGTGGGCCACCTCTTCGCGTCGGACCCTGCGGGTGAACAGCCCTTCGCTCAACGCGTGCGTCCGGATACGCGCGTGCCGTGCGACCAGCAGGTTCTGCAATACGGTCAAGTGCCGGAACAGCTCGCCGTGCTGGAACGTGCGCGCGATGCCGGCGCGGGCGACCCGGTTGGCCGTGAGCCCCGTGATGCGGCGCCCATCGAAGCGGATCTCGCCGGCCGAGGGGCGGTAGATGCCCGAGATGCAGTTGAGCACGCTGGTCTTGCCCGCCCCATTGGGCCCGATCAGCGCCAGGAGCTTGCCGCCCGGCGCCTCGATCGAGACGCGGTCCAGCACCTGCAGGCCGCCGAAATGCAGGGAAATCCCCTCGATCTCAAGTCGGCCACCCCGTTGGCTTGTCCCGTTGTCAGCCATACCAGCGCCGGCTCCGCTTGTACTGCTTGACGGCGCGATAGCTGCGCCGCGTGTCGCGCTCGCCCTGCCCCAGGTAGAACTCCTTAATGTCCTGATGGTCGCGCAGTCGGGCAGGCTCGCCGTCGAGGACGATGCGGCCGTTTTCGATCACGTAGCCGTAGTCGGCGACGTCGAGCGCCACGTTGGCGTTCTGCTCGACCAGGAGGACGGTCGTGCCCAACTCCCGGTTGATGGCGCGGAGCTGGGCCATGAGCTCCTCGACGATCAGGGGCGCGAGGCCGAGCGACAGCTCGTCGACCAGCAGGAATTCCGGCGCGCACATCAACGCGGAGGCGATGGTGAGCATCTGCCGCTCGCCGCCGGAGAGGTAGCCGGCCTGGCGCGCACGCAGCTCGAAGAGGCGCGGAAAGTGCTCGGCGACGAACGCGTCCATGTGACGGCGCAGCGCGTCGGCGCCCGGGCGGACCACCACCGCGTCGAGATTCTCCTGCACGGTCAGGGTCTCGAACACCTTGTTGCGCTCGGGGACCAATGCAATGCCCAGTTCGGTGGCCCGATGCGGCGGTAGGTTGGCGATGTCGCGGCCACGATAGACCACCCGGCCCTCGGTGACGCGCGCGTCGTCGAGGCCGATGAACCCCGAGATTGCCCGCAGGGTCGTGGTCTTGCCCGCCCCGTTGGTGCCCAGAAGCGCCACGATTCGGCCCTCGGGGACCACGATATTGACGCCCTGAATCGCGGTCGAGACCTGGTGGTAGACGACCTCAAGCCGCTCAAGGCGGAGCAGCGGATCGGCCATCAGCCCCCTCCTCCGCCGAGCTGCCTGTGGCGGTACGGCCAGAGCAGGAAGTAGTCGCGGACCCGGCGCCAGATGCCGACCAGGCCCTCGGGCTCGAACAGCAGGAACAGGATCATGATGACGCCGAAGGCGGCGTAGTTGACCGCGAAGATCAGATTGGCGAAGCGCGGCGGGATCGCCAGGAAGTCGACCGCGAACTCGATGGCGTAGGGAAACAGCACCACGAATATCGCCCCCAAGACGGCGCCCAGGATCGAAGCCATGCCGCCGATGATGACCATGGCGACGTATTCGATGGTCAGGAAAAGATCGAACGCCTCGACCGAGACGAAGCCGCGGTAATAGGCGAACAGCGCGCCGGCCACCGCGGTGATCGCGGAGCTGAGCACGAAGGCGAGCAGCTTGTACCAGTGGACCGAGATGCCCAGCGCCTCGGCCACCACTTCGCGGTCGTGGATAGCGGCCCAGGCGCGGCCGGTGCGCGAGCGCAGCAGGTTGAGCGCGAACAGCACCACGCCGATGTCGACCGCGAGGAGGACGTAATACCATTCGGTCGGATCGTAGAGCTCCCAGCCGCCGATGGAGGGCGGGTCGATGACCATGCCCGTGGAGAAGTTGCGCGTGGTTTCGTACTCGTTGCCGAGATAGACGACGACGAAATGCAGCGCGAGCGTGCTGATGGCGAGGTAGAGGCCCTTGAGCCGCAGCGACGGCAGGCCGAAGATCACGCCGAGCAGCGCGCCGACCACCGCCGCCATTGGGATCGTGACCCAGAACGGCGCCTGCACCTCGTTGAACAGCACTCCCACCGAGAAGGCGCCGGCAGCGAGCAGCCCGGCATGGCCGAGCGAGATCTGGCCGGCATAGCCGGTCAAGAGCATCAGCGCCACCGACCCGATCACCGCGATGAAGACCTGGTTGGCGAGGTCGAGGGTCAGGGGCGTCGATATCCACGGAAAGACCGCCAGCGCGAGGACAAACAGCGCCAGGCTGACGCGCTGCGTGCGCGTCTCGACCAGTTTGAGCTCCTGGGCGTAGGCGGTCTTGAGGTATCCGGATGCGAACGCCACGGCTCAGACCCGCTCCAGCTCTTCCTTGGTGCCGAACAGGCCCCAGGGACGGATCATCAGCATCAGGATCAGGATCAGGAACGGCATCACCTCGGCGAGCAGCGCGTTGAACTGGTGATGGACCAGGATCTCGGCCGTGGCGACGACGATCGAGCCGATGATCGCACCGCGGAAGCTGTCGAGACCGCCGAGCAGCGCCGCGGGAATGGCCTTGAGGCCGATGATGACCATGGTTTCGTTGACGCCGCCGTCGAAGGCGACCAGCATTCCGGCCATGCCGCCGGTGAAGGTGGCGAGGCCCCAGGCGAAGGCGTAGATGCCGTGCAGGCGGATGCCGCGCTGGGCGGCGAGCAGCGGGCTCTCGCCGGCCGCGCGCATGCGGATGCCCCAGCGCGTCATGCGGAAGAACACGAAGATGCCGATATAGACCGCGACGGCGAGGCAGACCGTGATAATCTGTCCGATCGACACCACGGCGTCTCCCGGCAGTACGAGCGACGGGTTCTCGATCCCCAGCGCCTGGCGCGGGTACTGAACCTGGGCCGTCCAGATCAGCGTTGCGATGCCGCGCACGGCGATGCCCAGCGCGATGGTCACCAGCACGGCGGCGAACACGAGCTCGCCCGCCATCTTGCGCATCAGCGCGACATAGACCAGCACGCCGATCAGCAGACTGAGGCCGAGCGCGGCGGCGACCGCCATGTAAGGGTTGTCCGCGAACAGCCACGCGGTGCTCAGCAGGCCGTAGGCGCCGAGCATCATCAGCTCGCCATGCGCGAGGTTGAGCACCCGGCTGACCCGGTACACCAGCACGAAGCCGCAGCAGATGAGCGCATAGATCGCGCTCAGCACGACGATATTGGCGACGACCTGCATCAACGGCGTAAGCCTCCTCCTCCGCCGGCTGCGTGCCCGGCGGCCCGGCCCGTCCGGCACGGCACCGGTCCCCGGCTGCGGGGACCGGTGCCGCCCGTGAGGGCATTCGCGCGCCCGCAGGCGCCTACTTCACCTCGACTTTCTGCCAGTCGCGGACGATGCGGATGCCGTCGTCCCAGTTGTAGACGCGGTAATAGTGGTTGGTGCGGAAGTGGTTGTCTTCGGTCCACACCAGCGGACCGCCGCGAAGCCCCGCAAGGTCCACCTCGAGGCCGTTCATCGCGGCAATCATTTTCTCGCGCGTGGCCGGCCACTCGACCTTCCTGAGCGCCGCCTCCATCACCATGGCCGCCACCCAACCCTCGGTGAGCTGCGTGACCGGATGCGAGGCGCCGCGCTTCTCGGCCAGCGCGGCGATCTCCTCGACGATCGGCAAATCCTCCTGGGTAAGCGCGTTGGCGCCGAAGACAAAGAAGCCGGGATCCTGGACGCGCTTGAGCTCGTCCTCGGCCTCGATGTGCCCATAGGCCAGGAACGGACCGTCCCAGTTGATCTTGCGCAGTGCCTCGAAGGTCTTGATCTGGGTCACCCAGGGCGACCAGGAGAAGCCGTAGGTCGCACCGGCCTGCTTGATCGAGGTCGCGAAGGGCGCGTAGTCGGCGGTGGGCGGCGGGATAATCTCGGTCGCCACCACTTCCATGCCCTTGTCCTTGGCGATGGCCTGCGCCTCCTCGAGGCCGGTGCGGACCAGCGGGATGGCCATGCCGGCCATGCCGATCCCGGCGTCGCCGCCGCTCTCCTTCTCGATGAAATCCATGGCGAAGCGCATGTCCATCGAGATGTTGTAGGCGGTGGTGCAGAACTGCAGCCGGTCGGCCGGCGGGTAGACCTCCGCAGGGCACACGCCGCCCGCGAACAGCAACGGCACCTTGGAGCGTGTCGCGTCGGCGACCATGGGCGCGTAAGTACTGGAGAGGCTGGTGTTCACCAGCAGGACAACCTCGTCCTGGTTGATCAGCTTCTTGGCGGTCGCCGCCGCCTTGGACGGCTCGGCCTGGTTGTCCTCCACGATCAGCTCGACCGGGTGGCCGTTGACGCCGCCATTGGCGTTGACCTCGTCGAAGTAGATCCGCATCGCTTCGACCACCGGGGCGTAGGTGCTCGACCCGCGGCCGGTGACCGCGGCGGAGATGCCGACCTTGTAGGCGTCCTCGGCCGCTGCCTCGGCCGCCGGCAGGATCGCCGCGGCCACCGCCGCGGCCGCTATCAGCTTCGTCGTACTCGTCATGAGCGTCCTCCTTGCTCCCTGTCGGACCCTCGCGGGCCCCGGCGCGACACTTCCGCGCCCTTATCGGACCCTCAGCCGGCCCCGGCGGGGCTGGCTTCCCGGTCCCCCAGAACGTCGCCGAGGCCGGCGGCGATCGCCCGCTCCTCGGCATCCGTATACATGCCGTCCACCAGCGCGCTGAAGCGCTTGTACAAGAGCTCGCGCTTGACCTTGCGGGTGGGGGTCACCGGTTCACCCTCCTCCTCCGGGTCCAGCACCTTGGGCAGGATGCGGAACGCCTTGATCTGCTCGACCCGCGCCAAATCCTCGTTGGCCCGGTCGATGGCGTCCTTGATCAGCCGCATGACCTCCGGCCGCTCGGTGAGGTTGGTGAAGCCGGTGTAGGTGACGTTGTTGGCGCGCGCCCAGTCGGCGACGGTGTCGTGGTCGATCTCGACCAGCGCGGTGCAGTACTTCTTGTTGTGGCCGAAGACGATCGCCTCCGAGACGTACGGGCTCGAGCGCAGCACGTTCTCGATGTAGGTGGGCGACAGCGTCTTGCCGCCCGCGGTGACGATGAAGTCGCGCTTGCGGTCGATGATCCTGAGCGCGCCGTCGCGCCAGGCGCCGATATCGCCGGTCAGCAGGCGGCCGCGCTCGTCGAACACCTCGGCGGTCTTGTCGGGCTTGCCCCAGTAGCCCTCGAACATGTCGGAGCCGCTGACCAGGATCTCGCCGTCCTCGCCCAGCTCGACCGACCAGCCGCGCGGCGCGCGGCCGATGTCGCCAGGGCGCGGGAACTCGCCGGGCTGCCCCGCGATGATCGAACCGCCGCTCTCGGTCTGGCCGTAGATCTCGGCGACGTTGAGGCCCAGGATCTGCCACAGCGCCATGGTTTCGGGCGCCAGCGGCGCACCGCCCGAGAGCACGAGGCGCAGCTTGTCGAAGCCGATCTTGTTGAGGATCGGCCGGAATGCCAGCCACCGCAGCGGATGGTATAGCGCGGCGTCGAGCAGGCCCGCGCGGCCGTCCCACCGGCGCGCGATATAACGGCGGCCCACCCGCATGGCGATGTCGTGCAATGCCCGCTTGAACGGCGTGGTGTTTTCGATGCCGACCAGGACCTGCGAGAGGAATTTCTGCAAATAGCGCGGCACGGTGGCGATCACGGTAGGCGCCACCTCGAACAGCGTGGTCGGCAGATCCTCGATGCTCTCGCCGTAATGCGGGATCAGGTTGGTCATCAGCGGGACGCCGACGCCGATGTCGCGGCCGAAGATATGGCCCAACGGCAGGAACACGACCGTACGGTGATGGTCGTGCGCGAGCGTCGGGTAGAGGTCGACGAAGGTCCAGGCGGCGGCGAGGTATTTGCCGTGCGCGATGAGCGCGCCTTTGGGCGGCCCGGTGGTGCCCGAGGTGTAGACGATGAAGGCCGGATCGGCCGGATCGACCTTCGCCACCATGGCGTCGAACCGATCCGGATCGGGGGCGCCGCGGGCTGCGCCCTTGTCCAGCACTTCGGCGAAGCTGATCAGCTTGGAGTGGTCGTAGGTGAACATCGCCGTGGTGTCGACCACGACGATCCAGCGCAGGTCGGGCAGGTCGTCCGCGATGGGCAGGATCTTGTCGACATACTCCTGGTCCTCCGCGACGAAGATCGCCGCCCCGCCGTCTCGCATCTGGTACTCGAGCTCCGAGACCGACGAGGTCGGGTAGATGCCGTACGTGATGCCGCCGTCCGCCTGCGCCGCCATGTCGGCGACGGTCCACTCCTCCGTCGGATCGCCCATCAGCGCGACGCGCCCGCCCTTCTCGAGGCCGAGCTCGACGAAGCCCTCGGCGCAGCGCGCCACGACGTCGCGGAAGTCCGCCCAGGTGCGCTCGCGGTAGATGCCCAGATGCTTGGCACGATAGGCCACGGCGTTCGGCGTCGCCCGGGCGCGCTCGGCCAGCAGGGCCGGCGCCGTCTTGCGGCGCACGATATCGTAATCGAGATCCCCGAGGCCCTTCATCACGCCCCGTGGGTCGTTGCGGACAGACGCAAGACGCTTCTCCCGCGCTCGCCAAGCGTTTCCCTGTGGCGCGTCCCGGTCTTGGCGTCGGGCTCGCGCTCGGGCGGCGGACCCGCCGCCCGATGAGATGGACAAAATGCTATCGGATGCTGTCTATTGGTCAATAGAATTATTTCGATTAGAGTCGTGTCCGAGTGCAACCTGTCCGCGCCGTGCCGCTCATGGAAACCGACGACCGACGCAAGTCGCCCGAGCGGACTCGGGCCGGAACCGCGGCGCCGCGCCGGTCCGACCGCTACGAACGGCGCTATTGGGAAGTCATGGACGCGGCCGCCGCGGTGTTCGCCGAGCGCGGCTATCACGGCGCCAGCACGCAGGACATCGCCGACCGGCTGGGGATCCGCCAAGCCAGCCTCTACTACTATTTCGCCTCCAAGGAGGCGGCGCTCGAGGAGGTCGCCTATCGCGGCGTCGAGGCGTTCGTCGAAGGCCTGGCGGAGATCGAGGCGCGGGGCGGCCCGGCGATCGAGCGGTTGCGCGCCGCGGTGCTCAACCATCTTCACCCGCTGCGCGACCGCACCAACTACGTCCGGGTGTTCAACTTCGAGCGGCGCTTCCTTCCGCCGGGCAGCCGCCGGGGCATCGCCGCCATGGGGCGGCGCTACGAGGACATGATCGAGGGGCTGCTGGCGTCGGGCGTCGAGGAGGGCGTCTTTCGCGCCGACCTCGACTGCCGGCTGGGCGCGCTGGCCCTGATCGGCCTCCTGAACTCGGTCACGACCTGGTTCGGCCGGCGCGAGCACCAGCGCACCATCGACCAGATCGCCGAGCGCTACACCACCCTGTTCATCGAAGGCATCGCCGCGAATGTCGGCGCCGTGACAACGCAAGACGACAGAGGGAATGACCGATGAGCCAGACCACCCCGCCCTTCCGCGCCGAGCATGTCGGCAGCCTGCTCCGTCCCGCCGAGTTGCGCGAGGCGTTCAAGGCATTCTCCAAGGGCGAGATCGGCGCGACGGAATTCCACCAGGTCCAGGACCGCGCCATCCGCGACGTCATCGGCCTGCAGGAGAGTTGCGGGCTGCAGATGTGTACCGACGGCGAGTTCAGGCGCGCGTCCTATTGGGGGCACTGGGTCGACGCGATCGAGGGGCTGGGCACGGCGCCGGCGCTGTTCACCTTCCACGACGAGGCGGGCAACGAGCAGGAGTTCATCGCCGCGACCTGTACCGGCAAGCTCAGGAAGGTGCACCCGATCTCGACCGAGGAGTTCTCGTTCCTGCGCGAGTTCGCCAAGACGACACCGAAGATCACCATGCCGTCGCCCTCGACGCTGCACTTCTGGCGCCTGAACGACACCATCGAGGGCTCGCCCTACTCCACCGACGCCGGGTTCATGGACGATCTGACCGCGATCTACGCGCAGGAGATCAAGGACCTGGCCGACCTGGGCTGCCGCTATGTCCAGCTCGACGAGGTGCCGCTGATCATGCTGGGCAACCCCAATATCCGCGAGCGCGTGAGCGAGCTGGGCGGCGACCCGGCGGCGCTGATCGACCTCTACATCAAGGCCATGAACGACGCCGCGGGCGCCCGCCCCGAAGGCGTGACGGCGGGCATGCACATGTGCCGCGGCAACTTCAAGGGCAAGTGGCTGACCGAGGGCGGCTACGACGAGATCGCCGAGCGCGTATTCGGCGAGGTCGACGTCGACGCCTTCTTCCTCGAATACGACACCGAGCGCGCCGGCGGCTTCGAGCCGCTGCGCCACGTCCCCGCGCCCAAGCGCGTGGTGCTCGGCCTGGTCAGCTCCAAGACGCCCGACCTCGAGGACAAGAAGCGGCTGGTGACGCGCATCGAGGAGGCGGCCAAGCATATCGACCTCGACCGCCTGTCGATCTCCCCCCAATGCGGCTTCGCCAGCACGGTGGCCGGAAACCCGGTGACCGAGGAGGCCGAGCGGGCCAAGCTCGAGCTGCTGGTGGATGTCGCGCGGGAGGTGTGGGGGTCGTAGAGCCCGGCGCTCACATCGCGGCCGAGGCCGGTACGATCCGGTCCTCGGCTGCCCTCTTCCCTCGCCGCGTGTCGAGCTTTGCGCTCACCGACCGTAGCTCGTCGAGCATGGCCCGCACGCCCGGCGTCGGCTGGAGGTCGGAACGCACGGTCAGGCCGATGCGGCGGCTGATTGCTGCCAGCTCGGCAGGAACCTCTGCGAGCAGCCCGGCACGGTCCTCGAAGTGGATCTGGTGGCGCGAGATCATCGCCAGCATGTCGCTCTCCAAGAGTAAGGCGCGCACGGCGACGAGCGAGCTGGTCTCGACCACCGAGCGCGGCGGTGGCAGGCCGGCCGACGAGAAAATCGTCTCGAATTCGCGCCGTGCCGGCGTGCCCTGGCGCGCGATCACCCATTCGGCGGCAGCGAGCTCCTCGACCGAAACCCGTCGGGACCGCGCCAGCGGATGATCGACGCGCGCGACCACAGCGTACGGGTCGTCGAACAGTGGCTCCTCGACCACGTCGTCCACGGGCGGCGGCTGGCGCAGCGCGCCGGCGATGACGTCGATCTCGCCGCAGCGCAACGCGGCTAGGAGCGCGTCGTAGGGACCGTCGACCAGCGCCACTCGCATCTCCGGATGACGGCTGCGCAGCGCGATCACGGCGCGCGGAACCAGCAACGTGCGCGACAGCGGCAGCGTGCCGATGGCGATGCGGCCCGACACCGTGCCGGTCTCGGCGGCGATGTCGTCGAGCGCCTGGTGCAGCTCGTGCAGCGCAAGCTTGACGTGACGGATCAGCGTCTGGCCAGCGCCGGTCGGGCTCAGCGCGGCGTCGGTGCGGGCGAACAGCGGCGCGCCCACCAGCCGCTCCAGGTCGCGCACCGCGCGGTGGATCGCCGGCTGGCTGACGCCGAGGCGGCGGGCGGCGTAGGTGAAGCTCCCGGTGTCCGCCACCGCGCTCAGCGCCGCCACCTGGCGCAGGGTGATGCGCCGCTCGAGGCTCGGCGCCGCGCCGGCACGCGCGCCGCGGCGGCGCGGCTGTCGCAGCGCCTCCTCGGCCCTGCGCAACTCGGCCGAGGCGCGCTCGACGCGGCCGACCAGCAGCCGGCCGAAGGCGGTTGGCGCCATGCCGGCCTGCGAGCGGGTGAAGAGCGCCACGCCCAGCCGCTCCTCCACCGACTTGATCGCCTGGGTGACGGCGGGCTGGGTGATGTGCAGCTCCGCCACCGCCGGACTGATCCCGCCATGGCGCGCCACGGCCGCGATCGCCCGCAGGTGCCTCAGATTGGGGATGTCCGTCACCGCCGTCATGGCCCCACTATAACGCGAATTAATGCCGCGCGCGGTCCTTGCGATTTGCCTTGCGGCGCCCAGGGCGCACACTGCCTCCGATCGCTTCGGCGCCGCGGTGCAGGGCGAGGCGCGAACGGGCAACACAGGTCTAGGGGATCGCGGGCTTTGGCGAAAGCGGAGAAGAGAACAGCCCTCGTGGTCAGCGCGCATTCGGCGGACTTTGTCTGGCGCGCAGGCGGCGCGATCGCGCTGCACGCCAATGCGGGTTTCGAGGTGACGATCGTCTGCCTGTCCTACGGCGAGCGGGGCGAATCCGGAAAGTTATGGAAGCAGTCCGGCGCGACGCTCGACGGCATCAAGGCGGCGCGCCGGGCCGAGGCCGAGCGCGCGGCCGAGGCGCTGGGCGCGGCCAGGATCGAGTTCTTCGACCTGGGCGACTATCCCATGCGGGTGAGCGACGACGCGCTCTACCGTCTGGTCGACGTCTACCGGCGCGACCGGCCCGCCTTCGTGCTCAGCCACTCGCTCCAGGACCCGTACAACTTCGACCATCCGCTGGCGACGCATGTGGCGCAGGAGGCGCGCATCGTCGCCCAGGCCGCCGGGCACAATCCCGGCGAGGGCACCATCGGCGCCCCGCCCGTGTTCCTGTTCGAGCCGCACCAGCCCGAGCAATGCGGCTGGAAGCCCGACGTGCTGCTCGACATAACCGAGGTGTGGGAGACCAAGCTCGCCGGCATCCGCTGCATGGAGGGGCAGGAGCATCTGTGGGAGTACTACACCCGCGTGGCGCTGCAGCGCGGCGTCCAGGCGAAGCGCAACTCGGGCAGGGACATCACCTACGGCGAGGGATACCAGAGCATCTTCCCGCGCGTGACCGGGAGCCTGGCGCCATGAGCGTGGTCGTCCGCGACATCGAGCGCACCGACTTGGAGACGGTCGACGCGCTCGGGCGCTCGGGCGTCGCCACCGTCCACGAGGCGCAGGGGCGCACGGGGCTGATGGCGGCCTGTATGCGGCCGATCTACCCGGGCGCGCGGCTCGCCGGCACGGCGGTGACGGTCGGCGTCCCGCCCGCAGACAATTGGATGATCCATGTCGCCGTCGAGATGTGCCGCGAGGGCGACGTGCTGGTGGTCGCGCCGACCTCGCCGAGCGACGCCGGCTATTTCGGCGAGCTGCTGGCGACCTCGTTGCGCGCGCGCGGCGTGCGCGGGCTGGTGATCGAGGCCGGCTGCCGCGACGTGGCGGAACTGGCGGCGATGGAGTTCCCTGTCTGGTCGCGCGCGGTGTCGGCCCAGGGAACGGTCAAGGAGACACTGGGCGAGGTGAACAGGCCGCTGGTCTGCGCCGGCGCGCTGGTCAACCCGGGCGACGCGGTGGTGGCGGACGACGACGGCGTGGTGGTGGTACCGCGGGCCGATGCGGCGATGGTGGCCGAGAAGGCGGCCGCGCGCGAGGCCAAGGAGGCCGAGACGCGCAAGCGGCTCGCGGCCGGCGAGCTGGGGCTCGACCTCTACGGCATGCGCGACAAGCTGAAGGCCAAGGGGCTGCGCTATGTCGACGGCCCCGTGGAGCTGGAGGACGGCTGAGATGCAGACCGGTCTGCGCTGCATGTGGATGCGTGGCGGCACCTCGAAGGCCGCCTACTTCCTGGCCGAGGATCTGCCTGCCGACCGCGCCGCGCGCGACCGCATGCTGCTCGCCGTCATGGGCTCGCCGGATGCGCGCCAGATCGACGGCATCGGCGGCGCCACCTCGCTGACCAGCAAGGTGGCGGTGATCGCGCGTTCCGAACGCAAGGACGCGGACATCGACTATCTGTTCCTGCAGGTGCTGGTCGAGGAGGCGCGGGTCGACGACGGGCAGAACTGCGGCAACATCCTGGTCGGCGTCGCCCCCTTCGCCATCGAGCGCGGGCTGGTGCCGGCACGCGACGGCGCCACGCGGGTGCGCATTCACATGGTCAACAGCGGCGCGCTGGTCGAGGCCGAGGTGCCGACACCGGGCGGCACTGTCGAGTACGACGGCGACGCGGTGATCGACGGCGTGCCCGGCAGCGCGGCGCCGATCCTGATCGACTTCCTCGACGTTGCCGGCTCGGCCTGCGGCGCCCTCCTCCCCACCGGCAACCCGGCCGACAGAATCGAGGACATCGAGGCGACGCTGATCGACAACGGCATGCCGGTGGTCGTGCTGCGCGCAGCCGACCTGGGCGGCAGCGGCTACGAGACGCCGGCGGAGCTCGACGCCGACGAGGCGCTGAAGGCCCGGGTCGAGGCCATCCGCCTGGCCGCCGGACGGATGATGGGGCTGGGCGACGTCACCGAGCGGACCTTCCCCAAGATGTGCCTAGTGGCAGCGCCGCGCGAGGGCGGCCTGATCTGCACGCGCTCCTTCATCCCGCATAAATGCCACGCCGCCATCGGCGTGTTCGCCGCGGTGTCGGTTGCGACCGCCTGCATGATCCCGGGCGCCGTCGGCGCCGGCTTGGCCGTGCCGCCCGACGGCGAGCGCAAGCTGTGCGGGATCGAGCATCCAACGGGGGTGTTCACCACCACAGTCACCTTGGGCGACGGCAGCGCGCCCGAGCGGGTGGTCGAGCGCGCAGGCATCGTGCGCACCGCGCGCAAGCTGTTCGACGGGACCGTGTTCGTGCCGGGGCGGGCGGCGGCCTCAGCCGCCTAATCCTTGTTCTTCAGCAGCGACTTGTCCTGGACCGTGGTGTCCTGGCCGGGCGGCGCGTTTTCCACCGCCTCCTCGAGCGAGAACGCCTCGCGCCACTCCTCGGGTGGGCGGACATGGCCGCCGGAGCCGATCCGGTCCAGACCCCAGTAGATCTCGAGCCGGTGGTTGTCCGGGTCGCGGAACTCGACCGCCACCTGGACGCCGGCGCGGCGGCGGCCCTCGAAGTCGATCGGCACGTCGTGGGTGCGCAGATGGTCGCGTGCGCGCAGCACCTCGTCGATGGTGCCGACCTCGAACGCCATGTGGTGGAGCTCGATGTTCTCCGACCCGCCGGCGCCCTGACCGACCAGCGCCACGCCGTGATGGTCGGTATTGAAGCGCAGGAAGACCATGCGCCCGGGCATCATGCTCTCGGGATAGACGTCGGAGACGCGGAAGCCGAGCACCCGGGTGTAGAACTCGACCGAGCGCTCGAGGTCCGAGACCACGAGCACGACATGGCCGATCTTGGTGATGTTGAAGGGCAGCCCCTCGGGCGGCTTGCGCTCGCGCAAGGCCCTGATCTCGTCGCTTGCCAGCGCCTCGTAGTCGACAACGCCCCTGGTCATGCGCCTGTCTCCTCCTAGTCGGTCGTGCCGCGCGCCGCCTTGGCGGCGGTCACAGCGGCCACATAGTCGTCCACCGTCGGCGCGGCACCGCCGCGGTAGTGTGCCGCAAGGCCGAGATCGCTGGACCATTGCAGGCGCGCCGCCGCGGCCTCGGCGGCCAGCGGCTCGACGCCGAGACCGCGTACCGTTTCCGCAGCGGCGCGCATCTCGGCCGCCTGGCGCGTGCCGTGGATCGCCGAGCGGCTGAGGTAGTAGCCGGCGACCTCTTCCCAATCCAGGCCGGGGAAGGTCTCGTTCATCGAGGCGAGTACGCGGCGCTCCAGCCCCAGCACACTGGCTGCGAGCACCGATTCGGCGAACAGCGCCGCCATGCCCTTGATCAGCACGCTGCGCAGCATCTTGGCCGAGCTGGCCATGCCCGGCGCGTCGCCCAGGTACTCGACACGCAGGCCCAGAGCGTCGAGTGTCCGGGCCAGCGCCTCGGCGGCGCAGCCCGAAACCAGCAGCGGCACCTTTGCGCCATGGTTGGGCACGGTGTCCATCGCGACGCCCTCGACGAACTCGGCCCCGCTTCTCCCGACTGCGTCGGCCGCGCGGCGTTTCTCCGCCGGCGCGGTCGAGTTGAGGTCGAGATAGACCTGACCCGCGCGCAGATGCGGCGCGGCGCGCTCGGCGGCGGCAACCGTCTGGTCGGCGGTGACGGTCGAGATCACGAGGCCCGCGTCCGCCACCGCCGCGGCCGGGTCCGGCGCGCAGTCGACGCCCAGCGCCGCGCATTTCTCGCGCTGCACCGGCGCGGTGGCGGGATC
>CAZMTC010000031.1:24868-25612 GCA_964569105.1 uncultured Alphaproteobacteria bacterium
GCGGGATCGTCGCTCAGGATGTCGTAGGCGGCCGCCTGGCCGACGCCGGCGTCGAGCAATGCCCGCGCGAACACCGGCCCAGCCTCGCCGAACCCGATGAACGCGACCTTGGCATAGGGCGGCGCAGCAACCGGCATGGATCGTCCCTGATCGTTGTCCCGCGCGGGAGTTCCCCACCTTAGGCGGCGGAGTGGGACGCTGCCCATCAAATGCGCGCGGCGCGCCATTGAAATTGAAACGACGCACCTGAGGACTGTCCGTGCGTGTCACCGCAAGACCAGGGAAGCCTAAGCGGCGGGGCGTTCGCGAACGATGGAGGGCGCGCCGGGACTCGAACCCGGGACCGTCTGATTAAAAGTTTTTGCTCCGCTGTTTCACCGCCTCACACGTCAGAACGATCCGCCGCCCAAAAGCCGCTGATATCTTTGCGTTGTTCGCTCCTGTGCGTTAATGTGCGTCGCATGAGGTAACAGCGCATATCGCTCGATTCTGTTACCTTGACGTTACCTTACAGGACCGTCTGATTGGAATCAGAAATGCCCCGGATCAAACTCACCGCCGCCGCCGTCGAGCGGCTCAAGGCCCCCGCCGAAGGCCAGCTCGACTATTTCGACGCCGCCTATCCTGGCCTCGCGCTGCGGATCACCGCGCGCGGCGTTCGGAGCTGGATCTACTTCGGACGCCTGCACGGGAAACTCAAGCGCGTGACCCTCGGCCGCTGGCCGACGGTCACGCTCAAGGGCG
>CAZMTC010000032.1:0-25303 GCA_964569105.1 uncultured Alphaproteobacteria bacterium
ATCACGCTCGGCCTGCATGCCTGCCTGCGGCTGGGCCGGCTGTTCGACGAGAAGAAGGCGTCGGGCGAGATGATCTCGATGCTCAAGCGCAACTCGTGCGGCAAGTCGCTCGACATCGCGCGCATGGCGCGCGACA
This sequence comes from uncultured Alphaproteobacteria bacterium, assembly GCA_964569105.1. Lineage (GTDB taxonomy): Bacteria > Pseudomonadota > Alphaproteobacteria > CAZMTC01 > CAZMTC01 > CAZMTC01. The sequence continues at coordinate 137 of CAZMTC010000032.1, forward strand.
TGCACGGCGGCAACGGCATCGCCGACGAGTATCACGTCATCCGCCACGTGATGAATCTCGAAACCGTGAACACCTACGAGGGCACCCACGACATCCACGCCCTCATCCTCGGCCGCGCGCAGACCGGGCTGCAGGCGTTCACGGGGTAAGGCGCGGGGCAAAAGCCCTACGCCGCCTCGCGCTGCTCCTTGAGCAGGTTGGCGAGGCCGCCCGCGAGCAGTGTGCGGCGCTGACGCTGGTCGAGACCATGGACCAGGCGCAGCGTGGTGCCGTCGTCGAGCTCGGCCTCGATTTCCTCGCCCTTTTCCACGGCCTCGCGCAAGCCGCGCAGGCGCAGGGTCGCACCCTTCTTCACCTTGTCCCGGTCTCCGGGCTCGGCGAAGCGTAGCGGCACGGCGCCGAAATTGATCAGGTTCTGTCGGTGGATGCGCGCGAAGGTCTCGGCAACCACCGCGCGCAGGCCGAGATAGCGCGGCGCCAGCGCGGCGTGCTCGCGCGACGAGCCCTGTCCGTAGTTGCGCCCGCCGACGACCGCATGGCCGTCGTCGTCGCGCGTCCCGCGGGCGCGTTCGGGGTAGCCCGGGTCGACCGCCGAGAAGGTGAACTCGGAAATCGCCGGGATGTTCGAGCGCAGGGGCAGGATGTCGGTGCCCGCGGGCAGGATCTCGTCGGTCGAGATGTGGTCGTGCGCTTCGAGGATCACCGGCAGCTCCAGGCTGTCGGGCAGCGCGTCGAACTCGGGCAGTGTGCCGATATTGTCCGACTTCACGAGCTCGGTCCCGCGCGCCTCTTCGGCCGGCGGCGGCGCCACGAGCAGCGAGCGGTCGATCACCTGCCGCTCGGCCATCTCGATGCGCGGACAATCCATGTCCATCGTGCGCGGATCGGTGATCACGCCGGCGAGCGCCGAGGCGGTCGCCGTTTCCGGACTGGACAGGAACACCGCATCCTCCTGGGTCCCCGAGCGGCCCGGAAAGTTGCGCGGTACGGTCCGCAGCGAGTTGCGGCCCGACGCCGGCGCCTGGCCCATCCCGATGCAGCCGTTGCAGCCGGCCTGGTGGATGCGCGCGCCGGCCGCCACCAGCCGCGTCATGTGGCCGTCCTCGATGAGATTGAGCAGGAGCTGCCGCGACGTGGGGTTGACGTCGAAGGACACGCCCGAGGGCACGGTGCGCCCCTCGACCATGTATGCCGCCACCGCGAAGTCGCGATAGCCCGGATTGGCCGAGGAACCGATATAGGCCTGGTAAATCGACTCGCCCGCCACCTCGCGCACCGGGACGACGTTGCCGGGGCTCGACGGCTTGGCGATCAGCGGCTCGAGCGCCGAGAGGTCGATCTCCTCGCTGACGTCGTAGCGCGCGTCGTCGTCGGCCGCCAGGGCCTGCCAATCGTCCTCCCGGCCCTCGGAGGCCAGGAAGCGGCGGGTCTCGTCGTCGGACGGGAACACGGTGGTCACCGCGCCCAGCTCCATGCCCATGTTGGCGATGACGTGCCGGTCCATGGCGCTCAGCGACGCCACGCCGGGGCCGTGATACTCGATGATCCGGCCCACGCCGCCGTCCACGTCGTGCCGACGCAGCATCTCGAGGATGACGTCCTTGGCCGAGACCCAATCGGGCAGCGCGCCGGTCAGCCGCACGCCCCAGACCTCGGGCATCGGGATGTAGAACGGCTCGCCCGCCATCGCCGCCGCGACCTCGAGGCCCCCGGCGCCGATCGCCAGCATGCCCAACGAGCCGGCGGCACAAGTGTGGCTGTCCGAGCCGATCATAGACGCTCCAGGCCGGCCGAAACGCTGCATGTGCACCGGGTGGCTCACCCCATTGCCGGGGCGAGAATACCAGACGCCGAAGCGCCGGCATGCGCTCTCGAGGAACAGGTGGTCGTCGGGGTTCCTGGCGTCGGCCTGGATCAGATTGTGGTCGACATATTGCGCCGACAGCTCCGTGCGCACTTGGTCGAGACCCATCGCCTCGAGCTCGAGCATGACCAGCGTGCCGGTGGCGTCCTGCGTCAGTGTCTGGTCGATGCGTAGCGCGATCTCGGCACCGGGCTCCTCGGTCGAGCCTTCGACAAGATGGTCCGCGATCAACTCGTGTGCGAGCGTCCGGCTGGCCATGACATGATCGCTCCTGGGTCGGGGTGACGACGGCGCGGGCGCGGCGCGGCTCCGTGCGTCCGCGCCGCGCCATACCCTATACCTAATCGACGCGGGCGAACATTGAACCGGCAGCCAGGTTGAGATTCAGCGCGCACCCCTCCACCGACCGAAAGGAGACGCCATGACCAAGCCATTGCGCACCTTCGTTCGTGACTTCCCGTGGATTCACCTCGGCCTCGGGCTGATCGGGAACGTGGCATTCCTCGTGGGTTCGATCTTCTTCCTGTGGAAGACGCTCGAGCCCGCAGGCGTCTGGCTGTTCATCGTCGGCGCCGGCGGCATGCTGATCGGATCGGTGGGGCAGCTCTTCGTATGGATCGAGGAGCACCATGAGCGCCGGCGCCGCGGGCAGCCCGGATAGGCGCACCTACTCGAAGGGTAGCAGGACCGTCGAGCCGGTCGTCTCGCCCGCCTCGATGGCGCGGTGGGCCTCGGCGGCCTCGCGCAGCGGCAGGACGTGGTTGACCGCGATCCTGACCTTGCCGGTCTGCACCACTTCGAACAGTTCGGCGGCCGAGGCCTCGAGATCCGACCGCTTCGCCATGTAGTGCATGATCGCGGGCCGGGTGACGAACAGCGAGCCCTTGGCACCCAAGTCCCTGATGATGTCGACCTGTGGCGGCGGGCCGGAGGCGTGGCCGTAGCTGGCGCACACGCCCATCGGTCGCAGGCAGTCGAGCGAGTCGGCGAAGGTGTCCTTGCCGATCGACTCGTAGACCACCGCGCAGCCCTCGCCGCCGGTGACCTCGTGGACCACGCCCTTGAAGCTTCGCTCGGAGCGCACGACGGGATGGTCGCAGCCGTTGGTGCGCGCCATCTCGGCCTTCTCGGGCGTGGACACGGTGCCGACGACGGTCGCGCCCAATGCCTTGCCCCACTGGCACAGGATCAGCCCCATGCCGCCGGCCGCGGCATGAACCAGGATGGTATCGCCGGGTTCGACACGGTAGGTGCGGCGCAGCAGGTACTGGGCGGTGAGGCCCTTGAGCATCATCGCGGCGATGGTCTTGTCGTCGACGCCCTCTGGCGCCTTCAAGAGCTGGTCGATGGGATAGACGCGCTCCTGCGCATAGGCGCCGTGGGGCGGCAGCGCATAGCATACGCGATCGCCCTCGGCGAACTCCCGCACCCCCGGGCCCACCGCCACCACCTCGCCGACGCCCTCGAAGCCGAGGACGACCGGCAGCGGCGGCACCGGCCAGGGATGCGGCATGCCGCGTCGGTGGTAGGTGTCGACATAGTTGACGCCCACCGCCGCGTTGCGGATGCGTACCTCGCCGGGGCCGGGATCGGGCACCTCGACCTCCTCCCAGCGGAATACGTCGGGCGCACCCTTCTCGTGGATCACCGCCGCCTTGGGCATCGCTCTCGCTCCCCTCGTCTTGATCTCGATCGCTTGGTGTCGGCCGACGGCTCAGCCGGCGGTGCCGCCCTTTTCGGCGAACAGCTTGAACAGATCTATGGGCAGCGGGAATACGATGGTCGAGTTCTGCTCGCCGGCGATATCCTGCAGCGTGCCCAGATAGCGCAGCTGCATGGCGCCCGGCTGGGCGGCGATAATCTCCGCCGCCTCGTTGAGCTTCTGCGCCGCCTGCAGCTCGCCCTCGGCATTGATCACCCGCGCCCGACGGAACCGCTCGGCCTCGGCCTGTCTGGCGATGGCGCGGATCATCGAGGGGTCGATGTCGACATGCTTGATCTCGACGTTCGCCACCTTGATGCCCCAGGCGTCGGTGTGCTCGTCGAGGATGCGCTGGAGATCGTCGTTGAGCTTCTCGCGCTCGGACAGCATCTCGTCGAGCTGGTGTTGGCCGAGTACCGAGCGCAGCGTGGTCTGAGCCAACTGCGAGGTGGCGGCGGCGAAATCCTCGACCTGGATGATCGCGGCCTGCGGGTCCATGACCCGGAAGTAGAGCACCGCGTTGACGCTGACCGAGACGTTGTCCTTCGAGATCACGTCCTGGGGCGGCACGTCGAGCACACGGGTGCGCAGGTCGACCCGGACCATCTGCTGGATGATCGGGATGATGATGATCAGGCCAGGGCCCTTCACCCGCCAGAAGCGCCCGAGCAGGAAGACGACGCCGCGCTCGTATTCGCGCAGCACCCTGAGCGCCGAGACCAGGAAGAGGAGGACCAGGCCGACGATCACGGCAATGGGAATCAGGCTTTGCATCAGCTCCCTCCGTTGTCCGAATGGGGCGCCACGTCCAGGGTCAGGCCGTCCATGGCAGTGACGCGCACCGTTTGACCCTTGCGCAGCCCCTCGGGTCCGCGCGCGTTCCAGGTTTCGCCGTGCAGGCGGACGCGGCCGGCCTGCCCGCGCCATTCGACGACCCGGCCTTCGAGGTCGATCATCTCCTCACGCCCGCTGACCACGGCCCGCTGGCGCGAGCGCATGAACATGGTGAACAGGATCAGGAAGAAGCCGCCGGTCAACGCCGTCATCGCGGCGATCATCAGCCAGTCGAGGGTGTAGGCCTCGACCTCGGTGTCGAACAGCATCACCGAGCCGATGGCGAACGCGACGAGCCCGCCCAGCCCGAGGATGCCGAAGCCGGCGACGAAACTCTCCACCACCATCAGCGCGATGCCCAGCAAGATCAGGCCGACACCGGCGTAGTCGACCGGCAGCACGTTGAGCGCGTAGAGCGCGAGGAGAAGCGAAATACCGCCGACGGTCCCGGGCAGGATCGAGCCCGGGTTCCAGAACTCGATGATCAGGCCGTAGAAGCCGACCATCATGAGCAGATACGCGACGTTCGGATTGGTGATGATCGCGAGCAGCTCCGAGCGCCAGTCGGGCTCCTTCTCGACCAGGCGCAGCTCGGCGATATCGAGCGTGACGTCGCCGCCCTGGCCCTCGACCGTGCGCCCGTCGGCCGCCTTCAGCAGCGCCGGGATCGACACCGCGACATGGTCGATGACGTTCTGCTCGAACGCGTCCTGCGCGGGCAGAGAGGCCGCCTCGCGCACCGCGCGCACCGCCCATTCGGCATTGCGCCCGCGCATCTGGGCGAGGCCGCGGATATAGGCGGCGGCGTCGTTGACCATCTTGTCCTCCATCCCCGGCTTCTTGCCCTGGATGGTGTCGCCCTGACCGCCGTTACCGTTACCGTTGCCGTTGCCGTTGCCGTTGCCTTTATCTTCGCCTTCGGCCTCGCCGGGGCCCTGACCCTCTTGGCTGCCCTGGCCATCCTCGCCGCCCGTGCCCTCCCGGCTTTCGTCTCCCGGCTGAGGCTCATCTTCCTCGCCCGGGACGGGCGAGCCGCCGCCGATCTGCACCGGGGTCGCGGCGCCCAGGTTGGTGCCCGGCGCCATGGCGGCGACATGGCTGGCGTAGAGGATGTAGGTGCCTGCGCTGGCGGCGCGCGCGCCCGAAGGGCCGACCCAGGTCGCCACCGGCACCGGCGAGGCGATGATGTCGCGGATGATGTCGCGCATGGCGGTGTCGAGTCCGCCGGGCGTGTCCATGCGGATCACCGCCAGCGTCGCGCCCTCTTCCGCCGCTTCCTCGAGCCCGCGCGCGAGGTAGTCGGCGGTGGCCGGCCCGATGGGCCCGTCGACCGTGAAGATGTAGGCCGCCCCTTCGCCGGGGCGGGCGGCGCCGGCGCCGTCCGCCGCCGATTGCGCGCCGGCGCCGGCGGCCAGCAGCCCCGCACCCGCGAGGAGTGCCAGTACCGCGAAAAGGGCTCGGATCGATTTTGTCACCCGCCCACTATAGGGCTTCGGTTCGTGCGGGTCAGCGCCAGTTCGCTCACGAGCACGTCATCGGGCGCCGACGGATTCAGGATGCTGCTCGAGCAGGTCGCCATTCGCGCCTCTCAGGCGGTATCGGCCGGCCGGAACTCGTAACAGATCTTGCCGATCTCCGCATCGCCCAGGGGCTCTTCGGTAAGGCCGCAGCGATAGCCGTCCTCGCGCGTATTCGCGCCGCACAGATGGCAGCAGTCGGCGCAGGTGCCGAATTGCGAGGCGCCCGTGGCCCGGGTCAGGCCGTCCAGCAGGCGCCGCAGCACCGCGGCCGTGGCCGCGGTGTCGCCGCACGACGCGCTGGCGATGGTCTCGATCCGGCGCAGCGGGTCGCCGTGCAACACCTGCTCGCCCGCCTCGGTCAGCTCGAGCTGGACACCGCGCTTGTCGCCGTTGCGGCGCGAGCGACGGATCAGGCCCTTGGCCTCCAGCGCCTTGATGGTCTGCGAGGCCGTACCCTTGGTAGTGCCGAGATAGTCGGCCAGTGCCGACGGCCCGCGCGAAAAGCGGTTGGCGCGGGAGAGAAAGCGCAGCGCGTCCCACTGAGCTGGGTTGAGCCCCTGCGCGAACTGCATGCAGTGGACCGCTCGGCTCAAACGCCCCACCAGTGCCGCGACCTGTTCGGCCATCGTATGCCCCTGCCCCCGCTGGTCCTGAGTAATGCGTCACATTTGCGTGACGGCTTTGTTTCGAGTCGAAATTACCCTTGCATTCATCGAATTCGTGCTGATATGGTTTCGACACGAAATCAGTCAACGCCGTGCGGGCGGGCGCCGAAGGAGCCGGCCGCACTGCAACCGTTCGGACAGGACCGTTATGGCATACAGGACGTCACAGGAAACCGACCGCCGCGACCGCCGCTACATCGCCCGGACGATGGAAGCGCCGTTGCTCGAGCGCGGCCACGAGGCGGATCTGGCACGTCGGTGGATCAACAAGCGCGACGAGGATGCGCTGCACGAACTGGTCGAGGCCCACGGCCGCCTGGTCGTGCGCATTGCAGCCGGCTTCCGCAACTCGGGCCTGCCGCTCGCCGACCTGGTGCAGGAAGGCAATATCGGCCTCATGGAGGCCGCGGAGCGGTTCGATCCGGAGCGCGAGGTGCGCTTCTCGACCTATGCGGGCTGGTGGATCGTGGCCGCGATCCAGAACTACATCCTGCGCAACTCCTCCATCGTGCGCGCGGCGACCACGCCCAAGCAGCGCCGGCTGTTTTTCAACCTGCGCCGGCTGCGCGCCAAGCACGCCAAGACCTACTCCGGCGCGCTCAGCGACGACGAGCGCAAGACGATCGCCGAGCAGCTCGACGTCACGGTCGAGGACGTGGCCAAGATGGAGGCCCATCTGGCGCGCCCCGACCAGTCGCTCAATGCCGCGGTCGGCGCGGAGGAGGACTCGGCCGAGCACATGGATTTGCTGTCCGACGAGGGGCCGAGCCCCGAGGACATCGTCAGCCACGAGTTCGACACCGAGACCCGCTCGGCGTGGATCCTCGAGGCGATGGAACGGCTGAGCCCGCGCGAGCGGCAGATCATCGAGAGCCGCTTCCTCGACGACCGCAAGATCACCCTGGCCGAGATCGGCGAGAAGTTCGGCGTCTCGAAGGAGCGCATCCGCCAGATCGAGAGCCGCGCGCTCCAGAAGATGAAGGCCAGCCTGGCCGAGATCGCCGGCAAGCCCGAGGAGCTGGTGGAGATCTGAGGCTGCTCAGGCAGCGAAGACGCGAAGGGCGGGCCCGAGAGGGTCCGCCCTTTCCCGTTCTGGGGCTCTATCCCCTCACCCCCGCCACTTGATCGAGCATCCCATCGACGGGATCTGCTCGCGCGGCCCCCGCCCCGTCTGGGCGACCCGGACCATGGCGTCGAACAGTTCGCGCGGCGCGTCGGGCACCGCGGAGGTCTTCGATGCGTCGAGCCGGCCGCGGTACTGCAGGCCGAGCTCGGCGTCGAAGCCGAAGAAGTCGGGCGTGCACACCGCGTCGTAGGCGCGGGCGACCTCCTGGGTCTCGTCGATCAGGTAGGGGAACGGGAAGCCGTGCTCGCGCGCGAACGCCGTCATGTGCTCGAAGTCGTCCTCGGGATAGGCCGCGGTGTCGTTGGGCATGATCGCGACCGAGGCGATGCCGTGCTCCGCGAGCTCGCGCGCGTCGCGCACGATGCGGTCGATCACCGCCTTCACATACGGGCAGTGGTTGCAGATGAACATCACCAGCGTGCCGCGCGCACCGCGCAGATCCGCGAGCGCATGGGTGCGCCCGTCGACGCCCGGAAGCGCGAAGTCCGGCACCGTCCAGCCGAAGTCGCAGACCGGTTGCTCTACCGCCATGGCGCGTCTCCCTGCTTGGATGCGGCACCGTGTCCTACCACGCCCTCGCGATCGACGGAATCTCCGCCGGACCGTGTACCTCATCCGGCCCGCTTCGCTGGACACCCTGTCAAATCTTTGAAACACTTGGCCTCAGGGTAGCTCGCACAGGGAGGGTGGCCACGGCCATGGCGGACGTCGTCGAGATATCCAATCGCGGCCCGGCGCAACGCCGCGGCCGCGAAGTATTCTTCGACCGCGCTGAACTCCAGGCGCTTCTCGACCTCTACAGCAGACGCGTGATGTCCGGCGAATGGCGAGACTACGCCATCGATCACGACCACCGGTCCGCCAGCTTTTCGATCTTCCGCCATGCCGCCGAGCGACCGCTGTTCTCGATCACCAAGTCGCGCTCCAGAAAAGGGCCCGACTACGCGCTGCTCGAAGGCCCGCGCAAGATCAAGCAAAGTCGGTCGTTGCGCGAGGTGCTGGCGGTGCTCGATCGCAAGCCGCGGCTGATCTGGGAATCGCACTAGCCGCGGAACCGGAGGCGGCCGGACCCCTCATCGGAGGCGCCGCATGAACGGCTTTCCCGGCCACCTGATTTACCTCGTCGCGCTGCTCGCAGTGGTGATCTTCTTCTTCGCCCGCTTCCGCCCCAGCCTGAACAAGGTGGTGTTCTCGCTCGGCGTGTGGATCGCGGTGGGCCTCGCCATCGCCCTGCTCTACATGCTCTATCAGGAGTTCCAGGGCGGCTAGGTCACGCGGCCTCCGCCATCATGCTCGACAGGTGCGAGCCGCGCCGTGCGAGGAAGGTGCGCAAGCGGGCCGGGTAGTCGGGTGCCACCGCCGCGCGCACCGCGGGCCACTCAGCCAGCGCCGCGCGCCAGGCCGCGACCCGGGGCAGGCCATCGAGCACGCCGAGATCCGCGATCCGGTCAAGCACGTCGAAATAGCGGAATACCGGGCCCCAGGCGGCATCCACCATGCGGAAGCGGCGACCCTCGAACCAGGGCCCCTCGCACCGCTCGGCATCGCCCGCCAGATGCCGCTCGAGCCGGGCGAAGCGGTCGGCCAGGGCCGCGCGTTTGGCCTCGAAGGCAGCCGGATCGGGCGCGTTGTAGAGCCCGGCGATGCCGTCGAGGGTGGCCGAGGCGAATTCGATCCAGGCGCGGTGGCGGGCGCGGTCGAGGGGGTCGCGCGGGTGCAGCGAGCCGGGCGTGACCTCGTCCAGGTACTCGCAAATCACGGCTGACTCGAACACCACTTCCCCGCCCGCGCGCAGCAGCGGCACCTTCCCCAGCGGCGAGATCTCGGAGAACCAAGCCGGCTTGTCGGCGAGGTCGATGTCGACCCTCTCGAATGCGACCTCCTTCTCGCGCAGTACGATCACGGCGCGCTGGACGTAAGGGCACAAGCGGTGGCTGACGAGCGTCAGGGCGGTCATGGCAGGCTCCTTCAGGTTAATGCAGTTGCATTAATATTTCATGCATCTACATCTATCTGTCAAGATTGATGCAGATGCATCTTCAGCTAGAATGGCGCGATGATCGACGCCCCCTCCGAATCCACGGTCCGTGCCTGGACAACCTTGGTCCGCGCGAGCCAGCAGGTGCTCGCCCGCGTCGAGTCCGACCTGAAGGCGGCGGGCTTCCCGCCGCTCGCGTGGTACGACGCGCTGCTCGAGCTCGAGCGCGCTGACGGCGGCGCGCTGCGCCCCGGCGACCTCGAGGCGCGCATGCTCCTTGCCCAGTACAATGTCTCGCGCCTGGTCGCCCGGCTCGCCCGCGCCGGCTATGTCGCCAAGCGCCCTTGCCGGGCCGACCGCCGTGGGACCGAGCTGGCGATCACTGTCGAGGGCAGGGTGCTCCTGCGCCGCATGTGGCCTGCCTACGCGGCCGCGATCGAGCGCCATCTGGGCAGCCGGCTTAACGAGGGCGAGGCCGAGGGGCTGGCGGAGCTGCTGGCCCGGCTGGTGCCAGGGGGGCCGCGATGAGCGGGCGACTGGCAGGCTGGCGCAGCGCCCGCCTGTGGCAGCCGCTCGGCTACGCGGCGACGGCAGCGTGGGTGCTCTACGTGATCGCCTCGACGGGCGGCGACCCGAGCGCGCCGCTTTTCGACTACATTTTCGTCGTCCCGATCGGCATGTGGGCGTTGGGAATCTCAGTGGCTTGGGCGATCGGACGGCTGCTCCCGCCTAGTCGCCCGCCCAGATCATGATCGCGAAGGTGGCCAGCACCATGACGACACCGGCATTCACCATCCACAGCCCGCGCTTGCGTCCGGCCGCGTCGCCCTCGCGCACCGCCTTGAGGCCGTAGTAGGTCAGCAGCACCCCGCCGCCGCCCAGCGCGCCCAGCAGGTATGAGAGGTCGCTCTCCATCCTCGCGCCGGACTACGCCGTCTCCTTGATCGGCTCGGCGCCCAGCTCGACGATCAGGGCCTCGAGCTCGGCCAGCGCCGCGTCCAGCCGCTCGTCGTCGGTGCCGCGCAGCACCAGCGACACGCCGAAACTGCCCTGGCGGTAGAACGGATAGCTGCCGATGTCGATCTCCGGATAGCGCGCCTGGATCGCCGACAGGCCCTCGGCCACCGTGCCTTCCGCCAAGTGCGCGGCGACCGAGCGCGAGCGCACGGGCTCGCCGCCCGCTACGCGGTGGCGCAGACTCTCGACCATCGCCTGCATGATCGCCGGCACGCCGGCCATCACGAACACGTTCTCGATCTGGAAGCCCGGCGCGCCGGAGACCGGGTTCTCGATCAGCTCCGCCCCCTCGGGGATGTCGGCCATCTTGAGCCGCGCCTCGTTGAGATCCGATTCGCCATAGCGCGTCCGCAGCAGCCGGACCGCATCGGCGTCGCGCACCAATCGGCGACCGAAAGCCTTGGCGATGGCGGCGGCGGTGATGTCGTCGTGGGTCGGGCCGATGCCGCCCGAAGTGAAGACATAATCGAATTTGGCCCGGCACTCGTTGACGGTGGCGACGATCACGTCCTCGACGTCGGGCACCACGCGCGCCTCGCGCAGGCGCACGCCCCACTCGTTCAGCCGCTCCGCCAGATAGGGCAGGTTCGCGTCCTTGGTCCGGCCCGAGAGAATCTCGTTGCCGATCACGATCATGCAGGCGGTGACGTTCCTGGACGCGCTCATCGACCGGGCCCCTTGGCAAATCCCGGCGCGACTGTAGTGCAGCGGACCGGCACGGCAAAGGGCGCGCCTGCCGCCCAAACGTCACGCGCCTCGTCGGCCGTTAACCAAATTTTGGCATGCGGCGGCTTCCATTGGAGCTGCCGCAGCGGGCGCCCGACTCGACTGTCGCCACAAGGGGCGTGCACAAGAATGGAATTCTCGTTGACGACAGGCATTGTCAGCGCCCTGGCGGGCTCGCTCGTGCTGTTCGCTGGTCTCGTGTACCTGCGCGCCCTCTCGGACCGTCCCGCCGGACTCGACTATTGGATTCTCGCCTTCGGCCTCGGCGTGGCGCGCTACACAGCCTATTTCGCCGTCCCTCATATCGGTCGAGCGCCCACCGACTTCATCACGGAATCGCTCCAGGCGGCGACCGCCATCCTGCTGCTCGCCGGCGTGCTGAAGTTCGTCGGCCGCCGGGTCGACCGGCGCGCCGTCGCTGCCGCGGTGGCGGCGGTGACGCTGTGGGCCGGCTTGACCAGTTTCGTCTACGACGACTTCATGCTGCGCACCGCCCCGCTCTATGCCGCCAGCGGCGGCGCGTTGATCGCCACCGCAGCGGTGCTGGTCCGCGCCGGCGGCTGGAGCCTTCGAGCCGGCTACGCGATCACGGCGCTGGCCTTCGCACTGTGGGGCGTGCACAAGCTCGACTACCCTTTCTTGCGTCCGGTCGAATGGTTCGCACCGTTCGGTTTCGTGCTCGGGCACATCTTCGCGATGGCCGCCGCGCTGGGCTTGCTCATCATAGCGATGCGGCGGCTCCAGGAGAACGTGGCTCGCGCCGAGCGGGCGCTCGGCGAGAGCCACGAAACGCAGCGCGCGGTAAGCGACATCCTGAGACTGTCGCTCTCGGATCGACCGCTCGACCGGAAGCTGGAAGCCGCGCTCAAGCGCGTGCTGGGCATATCCTGGCTGGCGATCAGCCCGCGCGGCGCGATCTTTCTCGCTGAGGACACTCCGCACGACCCGTTGCGACTCGCCACCCATCGCGGCCTGCCGGATGACGCGGCCGCGGCCTGCGCCCGGATCGCGGCCGGGCAATGCCTGCACGAACGGAGCGTGGCGAGCGGCCGGCCCGTGTATATTTCGTGCCTCGACGTGCGGCACGAGATGCGGTTTCCCGACATGGAGCCGCACGGCCATTGCGCAGTGCCGATCAAGACCGGGGCGAACGCGCTCGGCGTGCTGATCGTCTATTTGGACCCCGAGCACCCGCAATCGGAGCGAGAGGCCGAGGCGCTCCAGACCATCGCCGGCACGCTGGCCGCCCTCATCGAGCGAGCCCGGGCCGACGCCGCGCTGCGGCGCAGCGAGGAACGGTTCCGCGACGCCACCGAGGTGGCCTCCGATTGGTTCTGGGAGGTCGACCCGGAGCTCCGTTTCGTCCATCTCTCGGAGCGGTTTGCCCAGCACACGGGGCTGGATCCCGAGAGCATTCTGGGCCGCAAATGGACAGCCTGGGGCCCCGGGCTGACCGAGCCCGAGGCGTGGATCGCTCAACTCCGCGCGATGAAGTCGCACAAGCTGTTCCGCAACTTCGAGTACACGTTCGAGACCGCGGACGGGACCACGATTTGCTGGTCGATCAGCGGCAAGCCGGTCTATGACGCAGCAGGGCGGTTCGCGGGATATCGCGGCACCGCGCGCGACGTCACGGCCGACAAGCTCAACCGCCTCGCCTTGGCCGACGCCAAGCGCCAGGCCGAGATCGCCAACCGGGCCAAGACCGAATTCCTGGCCAATATGAGCCACGAGCTGCGCACACCGCTCAACGCGATCATCGGCTTCTCGGAGATCATCGCCGGGCGCGTGTTCGGCGACGATCCCGAACGCTACCGTGGGTACGCCCAGGATATCGTCGACAGCGGCCGTCACCTGCTCAGCATCATCAACGACATCCTCGACATCGCGAAGATCGAATCGGGGCGGCTGGAGCTGTCCGACGACCGGGTATCGATTGCGGCCACCTTGCGCTCGTGCCTGAACATCGTCCGCGAGCGCGCCCATGCCGCGGAACTCGACCTCGCCGCCGAACTGCCCGACCGCCTGCCCGAGCTGCGCGCCGACGAGCGCGCCATCAAGCAAGTGCTGCTCAACCTTCTCTCGAACGCAGTCAAGTTCACCAAGCCTGGCGGCCAGGTGACGGTCAGCGCGGCGCTCGAGACCGATGGCAGCCTGGTGGTCCGGGTGGCCGATACGGGTATCGGCATCGCACAAGAGGATCTGGCGCGCGTCTTCGCGCCCTTCGAGCAGGTCGAGAACGCCATGAGCCGGACAGCGGAGGGGACCGGATTGGGCCTGCCGCTGGTGCGCTCGCTGGTCGAATTGCACGGCGGCCGGATCGAGATCGACAGCACGCCGGGAGTGGGCACGACCGTAACCGTCCTGTTGCCGCCGGAGAGGGTGCTTTCCCCCGAGGTGAAGTTTAAATCCGGGACGAGCGCGGCAATCCCGCTCGGAGCGCGATAGGCGCTCAATTCGCGCGCATGGCGCAGGCGAGCCCCGGCACGGGCCGGCCACCCTCGAGCCGCAAGTCGAACGGCCGGTCCGCCACCGCACGCCAGCCCTCCGCAGCGGCGGCGTCGATGGCATAGTCGCGCGCGTGAGCGAACCGACCGCTGGGCTGGAGGATATAGCCGGCACCAGGCGCCGCGTCGCCCGGCGGGCGCTCGAGCGAGAACACGAGCAACGCACCGTCGGCGGCGACCCGCCGCGCCGCGGCCAGCACCGGGCGCAGGTCGCCCAGATAGATGAACATGTCGGCTGCGGCGATCAGGTCGAACCGGCCGCCGGCGTTACCGAGCACGGCGGCGGCGTCGCCCGCCACGAGGTCGTCATAGGTGCCGCGCTCACGCGCGCGCTCGATCATGCGTGGCGACAGGTCGATCCCGACCGTGCGCCCCGCCAGGTCGCGCAGCGCCGCCCCCATCAGCCCGGTCCCGCAACCCAGGTCCAGCACTGCGGAGCCCGGCTGCGCGCCGCAGCGACGCGCCAGCGCGGACAGCACCTCGGGCCCGCGGTAGTCGAGCGATCCGACCAGATGCTCGTCGAATGTGGCGGCCTGGCGGTCGAACACCTCGCGCACGTAGCTGGGCGGCGCGGCCTCGGGCGGGGTGCCGCCCTCCAGCGCGGCGAGGAAGTAGCGCGCGGCCTCGTGGCCGGGGTCGAGCTCGAGCACGGCGCGAAACGCGCGCGCCGCGGCCTCGCGCCGGCCGGCGGCGGACAGGGCATAGCCGTGGTTGAGGTGCGCCATGACGTGGTCCGGCGCCAGCGCCGCCGCCCGGCCGGCCGACACCACCGCCGCCTGCAATCGGCCCAGCGCGAGGAGCGCGGAGGCCCGGTTGGCGAGCGCCAGCGCTTGGTGCGGGTCCAGCGCCAGCGCCCGGTCGTAAGCGGCGAGCGCGGCGGCCGGATCACCGGCGGCGAGCAACCCGTTGCCGAGATTGACATGGGCCATGGCCAACTCCGGCCGCGCCCGGACACAGGCCCGCAGCTGCTCCAGACCTTCGTGCAGTCGGCCGAGCGCAATCAGCACGATGCCCAGCCCGGTCATCGCCGAGACCGCGCCGGGAGCGAGCGCGAGCGCGGCACGGAAATGGTGCTCGGCCTCGATCCAATGCTGCAGCGCGCGATACGCCTCGCCCAGCGCTGCGTGATAGCCGGGCTCGTCTGCGGCCAGGGCGACGGCGCGACCGATCAGGTCGATGGCGCGGTCCGGCTGGCGTGCCCGCAGCGCCAGCGCACCCAGGCGGTACCATGCCCGGTGGCAGTCCGGCTCGAGCTCGAGGAGGGCGTGGAGAGCCTGCACCGCCCCGTCAGCGTCCCGGCTGCGCTCGGCACGCAGCGCCTCGGCGAAGAGCGCGTTGAGCCGCGCCGCACGCGGATGGTCGGGCGCGACGGCCGCATCGGCAGGGATGGCGGCGGCACCCGGCGAGAGCGATCCGGAAACCACAGGCTGATGACGGCCACGAACGAGGGTTGGCGTGAAGACGGGAATTTATCTATGACCACGCCGCGAGACTCGCACGTCACGTTCGCGTGACTGCCGTCCCGGTTTCTCCGGATGCTGGAATCGCTCTAGCTTGCGTCCATGCAGCTCCCCGCACCGCTCCTGACCGGCACGCTGATCCGCCGCTACAAGCGGTTCCTGGCCGATGTCGAACTGCCAGGCTCCGGCACCGTCACGGCACACGTGCCCAACTCCGGCGCCATGACCGGCGTCGACATGCCCGGGCTCGAGGTGCTGCTCTCGCGCGCCGACAACCCCAAGCGCAAGCTGCCCTACACGCTCGAGATGGTGCGGCTGCCCGGCGGGCTGGTGGGCGTCAACACCATGCACCCCAATCGTCTCGCCGAGGAGGCGGTGCGCGCGGGCCGCATTGCCGAGCTGGCGGGCTACGAAGACGTGCGGCGCGAGGTGCGCTACGGACGCAACTCGCGCATCGACCTGCTGCTCGAGGGTCAGGGCCGGCCACCCTGCTACGTCGAGGTCAAGAACGTACACATGAAGCGCGATCCCGCACCCGGCGCCGCCGCCGAGTTCCCGGACGCGGTCACGACCCGCGGCGCCAAACACCTGGACGAGATGACCGAGGTGGTGGCCCAGGGCGGCCGCGCGGTGATGCTCTACCTGGTGCAGCGCGAGGACTGCGGGTCGTTCCGAGTGGCCGCGGATATCGATCCCGGCTACGAGCGGGGGCTGCACCGCGCGCTCGACGCCGGGGTCGAGGCGATCTGCTACGCCTGCGCACTGGACGAGACCGCCATCGAGCTGGGCCGGCCGCTGCCGATCGAGCTGTAGGGAAAGGACGGGGCAACGTGCCACGGTCTCCTGCCCCATGGGAAAGGAGCGCAAAGCGACGCGCTTGCAATCGCGCGCGGCGGCCCGTTCAATGGCGACGGGGTTGCAGCATGAGCTGGCGCGCCCCATTTGCCTCCCCATTCCGGGACGAAAGACTGCTGCGATGAACCAGATGGAATACACCGAGGCGATGCCGACCGGACGCTCGATCAAGCTGCACGGCGCCGCCGAGTTCGCGGCGATGCGCAAGGCCGGGCGGCTGGCGGCGGAGACGCTCGACATGATCACGCCCCACGTGGTCCCCGGCGTGACCACGGGCGAGATCGATCGGTTGTGCCACGAGTACATCGTCGAGCACGGCGCGGTGCCGGCGCCGCTCAATTACCGTGGTTTCCCCAAGTCGGTGTGCACCTCGGTCAACCACGTGGTCTGCCACGGTATCCCCGGGGACAAGGCGCTGGTGGACGGCGACATCGTCAACATCGACGTCACCGTGATCCTCGACGGCTGGCACGGCGACACGAGCCGGATGTTTTTCGTCGGCGACAAGGTCAAGGTGAAGGCCAAGCGCCTGGTCGACGTGACCTACGACGCGATGATGCGCGGCATCGAGGTGGTGAAGCCGGGCGCCACGCTGGGCGACATCGGCCACGCGATCCAGAGCCACGTCGAGGCCAGCCGGTTCGCGGTGGTGCGGGACTTTTGCGGCCACGGGCTCGGCCGGCAGTTCCACGACGCGCCCTCGGTCCTGCACTATGGCTCGCCGGGCGAGGGTCTGCCGCTGCGCGAGGGCATGTTCTTCACCATCGAGCCGATGGTGAACGCCGGCCATTACGACGTGAAGATCCTGTCCGACGGCTGGACCGCGGTGACCCGCGACAAGTCGCTCTCGGCCCAGTTCGAGCATTCGATCGGCGTGACCGAGGACGGCTACGAGATCTTCACCCTCTCTCCCAAGGGCTGGCACCGGCCGCCCTACGAATAAGCGGGTCGGCCACCGGGCGATTTCCCGCCGGGCCGGCCCCGCGTATCATTTGCCGATGGCCGAGCCCTCCGACACCTCCGACGACAAGCCGCACGACAAGCCCGGCCATCTGGGCCACCGCGAGCGGCTGCGCGAGCGCTTCCATCGCGGCGGGCCCGACGCGCTGGCCGACTACGAGGTGCTGGAGCTGCTGCTGTTCCACGCCAATGCCCGCCAGGACATGAAGCCGGTGGCCAAGCGGCTGATCGAGCGCTTCGGCTCGCTGGGCAGGGTGGTGACCGCGCCAGCGGCCGAGCTCGAGAAGGTCAAGGGCGTGGGGCCGGCGGTCTCCGCCATCGTCAAGGCGTCGGAGGCGGTGGCGCTGCGCCTGCTGCGCGAGCAGGCGGGCGAGCGGCCGGTGCTGTCGTCGTGGGACCGGGTGCTCGACTACTGCACGGCAGCGATGGCCTACCAGACGGTCGAGCAGTTCCGGCTGCTGTTCCTCGACCGCAAAAACAAGCTGATCGCCGACGAGGTGCAGCAGCGCGGCACGGTCGACCACACGCCGGTCTACCCGCGCGAGGTGGTCAAGCGAGCGCTCGAGCTCGGCGCCAGCGCCATCATCCTGGTCCACAACCACCCTTCGGGCGATCCGACGCCCTCGCGCGCCGACATCGAGATGACGCGCCAGGTGCGCGAGGCGGCGGAGAAGCTCGGCATCGCGCTCCACGACCATCTCGTCATCGGGACAGATGGACATGCCTCGATGCGGGCGCTGGGGCTGATTTGAGCCGCTACGACCCACCACGGGCTCGCGAGGGCGACAGCACCGCAGTCGACCGACGACCACTCCGCAGGGAACACCGGCTTGACGGACTGATGTGCGAATGATTATCAATATCCCGACAAGTTGACAGGCAAGCCACCGACGCACCCCGCTCAGGTAGCCAGCTGCTGCAACGGCGACGAGGGCTATCCGAGGGGGAATTCCGATGCCGCGAACGAGGATGGCGCTGCTGTGCGGCGCCGGGATGGCGAGCGCACTGGCTGCCGGGCAGGCGGTGGCAGAGTCGGTCACGCAACTGCCGACCGTTATAGTTACCGCGACCAAGACCGAGAAGGTCGACACCGAGGTGCTGGGCGCGGTGACCACCATCGACCTGGAGGAGATCGAGCGGAGCGGCGCCTCTTCGCTCGACGATCTGGTCCGCCGGGTACCCAATGTGGAGTTCGAGGGTGGCCCGCGCATCAGTGCGGAGCAGATCAACATCCGCGGCCTGGCCGACGACCGTGTGGTCATCCGCATCGACGGCGCCCGCAACAACTTCCAGGCCGGCCACCGCGGGCGCACCTTCATCGATCCCGAGCTGGTCAAGCAGATCGACATCGTGCGCGGGCCGACGACCATATACGGCTCGGGCGCGATCGGCGGCGTGCTGGGCATCACCACGCGCGACGCCTACGACTTCCTCGGGCCCGGCGACGATTTCGGCTTCCGGACCAGCCTCGGCTACCGCTCGGGCAACGACGAGTTCGTGAAGTCGGGCACCGTGTTCGGCGCCTACGAAGACACGGCAAGCGCCCTTTTCCACGTCACCTCGCGCGTTGCCGGAAATGTCGAGACCGGCAATCCCGCTCCGAACGACGGCGATCAGCGCTCGGAGGTGCCGTTCTCGAAGCACGATATCACCGACGGTCTGGCCCATCTCACCTTCGAGCCGTTCGAGAACCACCGGTTCGGCTTCGTCGCCGAGGTATTCAACAACGACCAGATCATTCCGACGGCGGCCGACCAGGACACCACGGCCATCGTCGCGGACCGCAACACGCGCGACCGGCGCTTCGTACTCAACTACGACTTCCGCAGCGACCGCACCTCCTGGGTCGACCTTCACGCCAACGTTTACAAGAACAGCACCGAAATCACGGAAGAAGTGGTCACCCCCGGCGCGAACTTCGGCCGGCTCGACGAGACATCGCTCGACACCTACGGGCTCGATGTCTTCAACACCGCACGTTTCGGCCTGGGCGATTGGTCCGACCACACGCTGACCTTCGGCGTCGAGGCCTATACCGACCAGCAGGTCGGTACTCGCAACGGCGCTGCGCGCGGCCAGTTTCCGAACGCCGACGCCAATGTGGTCGGGCTTTACGTGCAGAACGAGATCACGCTGTTCGAGGACTTCACGGTCATGCCCGGCCTGCGCTGGGACCATGTCGAACTGGATCCCAGCGGCAACGGGCTGCAGGACCGCACCGAAGAGGAGGTGTCGAAGAGCGTGCGCGTGGGCTATCGCCCTGTCGAAGGGCTGCAGCTTTACGGCGTGTACGCCGAAGCCTTCCGGGCCCCCAACCTGACCGAGCTGTTCGCCACAGGCACGCACTTCACCATACCCGGTGTCGGCAACAACGTGTTCATCCCCAATCCGGACCTGCAGGCCGAGGACGCGACGACGTTCGAGGCCGGCTTCTCTGCATCCTACGACGACGTGCTCGTCGGCGGCGACGCGCTGCGTGGCAAGGTCGCGTTTTTCGACACCGACGTGACCAACTTCGTCGACCTGGAGGTGATCAACAACATCACCTTCATCCCGCCCTTCGGCCCGACTGTCTGCGACCCCTGCACCTCGCAGTCGATCAACGTCCGCGACGCCACGCTGCGCGGGGCCGAGGCCGAGCTGACCTACGACACCGGCTGGGCCTTTGCCGGGCTCGGCTACTCGCAGGTGCGAGGCATGGACAACACCGAGGGCGACTCGCTCGGTGCGATCCCGCAGGACAAGTTCGTGCTCGGCCTGGGCGGCCGCTGGCAGTCGCTGGACCTCAGCTTCGGTTACCGGCTGACCGTGCTCGAAGACCAGGTGCGTGTCCCCGCCGACGGGTCGCGCGACCTGACCAGTGGTACCGAGCTTCATGACATCTGGGTCAGCTGGACGCCGTCGGACGGCCCGCTCGAAGGCCTGCGCGTCGACGCCGGCATCGACAATCTGAGCGACGCGAACTACCGCCGGCACCTTTCCTTCCTGCCGGAGGAGGGGCGTAACTACCGCGTCGCGGTCAGCTATACCGTGCCCTTCGACCTGAATTGAGGCACGGCTTGCTAATGCAAATCATTCTCATTACTATACCTGCTCACGCGACAGAACCGTTGCACAGCATGCGTGCGGCGGGAGCCACAGCGAGGTTACCGTGACCGAAACCGGACAAAAGCCTCGGGACCAGGCGTCTGACACCCAGGACAGGTCGCAGCGACGGATCACCAGCGGCGAGCTGTTGGGCGGCCAGCGCGAGGTGATCATCCAGCACGGTACCGACGAGTACCGCCTGAGACTGACCAGCAATGCCAAGCTGATCCTGACCAAGTAGGCGCAGCCGGGCGCCCACCGAGCCCAACTGGGTCCCAGCCAGCCTGCCCGACGCGGCATCGCCAGCCAGACCCAGGAAACATGACCCGCCGCCCCACGTGTCCGGTCGTCGGGGTATGGCCGGCCCGCGGGGCGGCGTCGCCTTTGTACGGCCTATGGAGCGAACCGCAGTGATACTTTGGGGGCGAAACGACCGGTGCAACGCCGGCGTGGTCTGCGGCCGCGATCCCGGCCCCGACTTCAGCCTCGGCAGGAATGCGTCGATATCTCTCGAGAACAGGATTGACCGATGACCAAAATGACCTCCTTCCGCCTGAGCCTCGCCGTCGCCGCCGCTCTCGCCGCCGTCGCCGCCCTGCCTGCAACGGCAGCGGAGCGCGTGGTCAGCGTCGGCGGGTCGATCACCGAGATTGTCTACGCGCTGGGCGAGCAGGACAGGCTGGTCGCCGTCGACTCCACCAGCCTATACCCGGAAGCTGCGACCGAACTTCCCGACGTCGGCTATCTGCGCCAGCTCTCGGCGGAGCCGATCCTGTCGCTCGAACCGACCCTGGTGCTGGCCGAGCCCGATGCCGGCCCTCCTGCGGCCCTGAACCAGCTGCGCGCCGCGGGCGTCGAGGTGATGGTGGCGCCCGAGGACACCTCGCCCGAGGGGATAAGCGCCAAGATCGAGGCCATTGCCGCCGCGCTCGACGCCCCCGAGGCGGGCCGCGCGCTGGCCGAACGGGTCGCCGCCGAATTCGCGACGCTGGCGCGCGACCGCGAAGCGCTGTCCGGGCGGCCCAAGGTGCTGTTCCTGCTGGCGGTGGGCAACGGAGCGCCGCTGGCCGGGGGCGCCGACACTTCGTCGGACGCGGTGATCGCGCTGGCCGGCGGAGTCAACGCGGTCGAGGGCTTCACCGGTTACAAGCCGCTTTCGCCCGAGGCGATCGTGGGCGCGGCGCCGGACTTCATCCTGGTCACCGAGCGCACGCTGGGCCTGCTGGGGGGCCGCGAGGGGCTGCGCGCCCTGCCCGGCATCGCCGCCACGCCCGCCGGCCATGCGGAAGGCGGCATCGTCGCCATGGACGGGCTCGAGCTGCTGGGCTTCGGCCCGCGCGCCCCGGCGGCAGCGCGCGAGCTGATGGTCGCGCTGCACCCCGCCGCCCCCCAGCGCAGCGCAGCGGAGTGAGCGCGGCACGATGAGCGGCACGGCCGACATCCCCTCCCCGGCCGATCGGCTGGCCGAGCCGCTGGCGCGGGCGCTCGACGCCGCGCGCCGCCGCGACATGGCCGTGCTCGCGACGCTCGCCTGCCTTCTGGTCGCCGCCGCCGCCGCCGGCGCGGGGTTGGGCGCGGTCGAGGTAACGCCCGGCCAGATGCTGGCGATCCTGGCCGCGCCGCTGGGGCTCGAGCTGCCCTGGGAATACGGCGCGCGCGAGGAGGCGGTGTTCCTGGCCATCCGCCTGCCGCGCGCCTGCCTGGCGATCCTGACCGGAGCGGCGCTGGCGCTGGCCGGCGCGGCGATGCAGGGGCTGTTCCGCAATCCGCTGGCCGACCCCGGACTGATCGGTGTGTCCAACGGCGCGGCGCTGGCGGCGGTGGTGACCATCGTGCTGGGCGGCGGCCTCGTCGCGGTTCTGCCCGAGGCACTGCTCGCATTCGCCCTGCCGCTCGCCGCCTTTCTGGGTGGGCTGGGCGCGACCTTCATCGTGTACCGCGTGTCGCAGAGCGAGGACGGCACCGACGTGCCGACCATGCTGCTCGCGGGCGTGGCCATCAACGCGATCGCGGCGGCGGGCATCGGCCTCATGGTCTTTCTCTCGACCGACCAGCAGCTCCGCGACCTCAGCTTCTGGCTGCTCGGCAGCCTGGGCGGCGTGACTTGGGAGCGCTTGATGCCGGTGGCACCGCTGATCTTCGCCGCCGCGGCCCTGCTGCCGCGCTACGCCCGCCATCTCAACGCACTGCTGCTGGGCGAGGACGAGGCGGTGCATCTGGGCGCCGACGTCGAGCGCACCAAGCGGGTGGTCGTCGTGCTGGCGGCGCTGGCGACCAGCGCTTCGGTGGCGCTGACCGGCGTGATCGGCTTCGTCGGCCTGGTGGTGCCGCATCTGATCCGGCTCCTCGCCGGGCCCGACCACCGGCTGCTGCTGCCGGCCTCGGCGATGCTCGGCGCGGCGCTGCTGCTGCTCGCCGACCTGCTCGCCCGCACGGTCGCGCTGCCCGCCGAGCTGCCCATCGGCGTGGTCACCGCCTGCGTCGGCGGGCCGTTCTTCCTGTGGCTGCTGATGCGCCGGCGCCGCCTGGGTGGCTGGTGATGCTGTCGGCGCACAATCTGGCGGTGACACGTGGCAACCACCGCGCACTCGACGGCGTTTCGCTCGAGCTGCGGCCGGGCGAAATCCTGGCCGTGCTCGGCCCCAACGGCGCGGGCAAGTCCACGCTCTTGCATGCGCTCGCCGGCTCGCTGCGGCCGGGCGCGGGGGCGGTGACGCTCGACGGCCGGCCGCTCCACGACTGGCCTCGCGCCGAGCTCGCACGGCGCCGCGCCGTCCTGCCCCAGGCGCCGTCGCTGAGCTTCCCGTTCCGCGTCCACGAGGTCGTGCTGCTCGGCCGCGGCCCCCATGCCGGGCACTGCACCCGGGAAGAGGATCTGGCCACCGCGGCGGCCGCGATGGCCCACGCCGACGCTGCCGTGCTGTCGGATCGGGTCTATACCACGCTCTCGGGCGGCGAGCGCCAGCGGGTCCATCTGGCCCGAGTCATGGCACAGATCTGGCCGGCCGAAGACGACGGCGCACCGGGCCGCTACCTGCTGCTCGACGAGCCCACCAACAACCTCGATCTCGCCCATCAGCGCACGCTGATGCACGCGGCGCGCTCGCTCGCCCGGCGGGGTGCCGGCGTGCTGGCGATCCTGCACGACCCCAACACCGCCGCGCTGCACGCCGACCGCGTCGCGGTGCTGCGCGGGGGCGCACTGACCGCCTGCGGCACGCCCGAAGACGTCATTACGGTCGACGTGATCGAGGCCACTTACGGCCTGCGCGTGACGATCATGCAGCACCCCGAACACGGGCGCCCCTGTGTCTTGCCCGTGTGAGCACCACCTTCACCTCGAGCGCCAACCGGAAAGGAGACGACACCATGTTCATCGCCATGAACCGCTTCAAGGTCCAACACGGCAAGGAGGAGGCCTTCGAGCAGGTCTGGCGCGAGCGCGACACCCACCTGCGCGACACGCCGGGCTTCAAGGAGTTCCATCTGCTGCGCGGCCCCGAGGCCGAGGACCACACGCTCTACTCCTCGCACACCGTGTGGGCCTCGCGCGCCGACTTCGAGGCCTGGACCAAGTCCGAGGCCTTCCGCAAGGCGCACGCCAACGCGGGCGACAACGGCCACATGTATCTGGGCCATCCCCAGTTCGAGGGCTTCGAGGTGGTGCTGGCGGACTAGTCGCGGCTGGCCCGCTCCCGCACCGGCGGCCGGAGCGGCGGGAAAAATCCCTTGCCAAGCGGCGGGTCGAGGAGGCCTAACTGTCGCCTTCGAAACCCGCCGTCCAACTCCCGACCGCCGTCCGCCATGATCCCGCGCTACACCCGGCCCGAGATGGCCTCGATCTGGGCCGACGAGACCAGGTTCCGCATCTGGTTCGAAATCGAGGCGCATGCCTGCACCGCGCTCGAGCAGTTGGGCGTGATCCCGAAGGGCACGGCGGACGCCGTGTGGTCGCGCGGCGACCTGCCCTATGACGCGAAGCGGGTTGCGCGCATTCTCGAGATCGAGGCCGAGGTCAAGCACGACGTCATCGCCTTCCTGACCGAGCTGGCCGAGCATGTCGGCGCCGAGGCGCGCTTCGTCCACCAGGGCATGACCAGCTCGGACGTGCTCGACACCTGCCTCGCGGTTCAGCTCACGCGCGCGGCGGACATCCTGCTCGACGACCTCGACGCGGTGCTGGCGGTGCTCGAGCGGCGCGCGCGCGAGCACAAGGACACGCCGTGCATGGGCCGCTCGCACGGCATCCACGCCGAGCCTACCACCTTCGGGATCAAGCTCGCCGGCCACTACGCCGAATTCGCCCGCTGCCGGTCGCGGCTCGAAGCGGCGCGGGCCGAGGTCGCCACCTGCGCGATCTCGGGGGCCGTGGGCACCTACGCCAATATCGACCCGGCGGTCGAAGCGCATGTAGCGGAGAAGCTGGATTTGGTGCCCGAAACCCACTCTACCCAGGTCATCCCCCGCGACCGGCACGCCATGTTCTTCGCGACGCTGGGTGTGATCGCGGGCGCGGTGGAGCGGCTGGCGGTCGAGATCCGCCATCTCCAGCGCACCGAAGTGCGCGAGGCCGAGGAGTACTTCTCACCCGGTCAGAAGGGCAGCTCGGCCATGCCGCACAAGCGCAACCCGGTGCTGACCGAGAACCTGACCGGCCTCGCCCGCCTGGTCCGCTCGGCGGTGATCCCGGCGATGGAGAACGTGGCGCTGTGGCACGAGCGCGACATCTCGCACTCCTCGGTCGAGCGCGGCATCGCGCCGGACGCCACGGTGACGCTCGACTTCGCGCTCGCGCGGCTCGCCGGCGTGGTCGACAGGCTGGTGGTCTATCCCGAGGCGATGCGGGCCAACATCGACCGCCTGGGC
>CAZMTC010000033.1:0-11581 GCA_964569105.1 uncultured Alphaproteobacteria bacterium
AACTTGCCCGCGTCGTCGCGCGAGAAGCCGAAGGTCATCTGCGTCAGGTCGTTCGGGGCGGCCCGTCAGCCTAGGCTGCGTTATAAAGGTCGCCGGGGCCCGAAACAACGGCGGCGGTCGCCCGGACACGAAGTGTTACCTGACGGGGCAGGGCTCGATGGGGACCCGGACCAAGCGTTGCATGTCATGCCGAAGCGACGTCAAATCAGATTGCGCGTCGTCGCCGGCGTGGCAATGAAGCAGGATGGCGAGAGCGTCCCGCCAGTCGATTCGTTCCCCGATTGGCCGCGGACGGCATACGCCCCACCGAACCTTCGCCCCTGCTCGATGAAGCGAATTCATGGTCCGCAAGGCCAACGCCAGCCCCGATTCGCCCCCAGGGAGGTTCTCTCCGCCCTGGCCTCGTCGGACTTGGTTACGGTGTCTTAACCGTCGCAGGCCAGTGTTTCTCCGTGATTTCGCCCGTCGAGAGCAATCTCCGCGAGGGAAACCGTGTGCGGTTCGAACGCTCATACGCTAGGATGCCGCCAAACATCGTGACGCCGGGGGGTAGCGACCGGACCGGTTCGCTCTCGGCATGTCGGCAAGGGAGGTCGATATGATCGCATTGCAGTGGTTCGGGAACATCGCGAAATACGGGGCGACCGCGTTGGTTCTCGCGCTCGGCGTCACCGTCGGCGCCTGTTCCTCCAATCCCGAGGCCCCGACGGCCCCGCAGGATATTGGAGAAGCGCCCGACTACAGGATCGGTCCGGGCGATCAGCTTTCCATCTTCGTCTGGCGCAACCCGGACCTGTCCATGGGCGTGCCCGTGCGGCCGGACGGCCGGTTCTCCATGCCCCTGGTCGAGGACATGGTGGCGGCGAACAAGACGCCCACCCAGCTGGGACGCGACCTCGAGGCCGAGCTCGAGCAATATATCCAGGATCCGATCGTGACCGTGATGGTCACGGGATTCCAGGGCGCGTTCGACCAGCAGGTCCGAATCGTCGGCGAGGCCGTGCAGCCTCAGGCGCTGCCCTACCGCGACGACATGACCCTTTTGGACGCCATGATCGCGGTCGGCGGCCTGACGGAATTCGCCGCGGGGAATCGTGCGGTTCTGGAGCGAAGCATCGGAGACGGCGAAAGGAAGACCTTCCGGGCCCGCCTCGACGACCTCCTGAAGGACGGTGACGTGAGCGCAAACGTCGCCCTGTTGCCCGGCGACGTGATCATCATTCCTCAGAGCTTCTTCTGAGGCGGTCGGGGATCCGGCCTGGCGCTTCATGCCCGGGTCCATACGGCAGGTGAAGAGTTCCGCGGCTTCGACCCTTGGGGGGCTTGCGACATGACCGGGAAACGGTGCACAGGTTCGCGAGGATGTGCTCCGACACCGCGCGTGGAACAGTTCGGGGGCACGATGAGAGACCATAGTCGTCCTGCATCGCTCCGAAGCGTGCCGCGATGACGCGTTGGGGGCACCAACCATCGCGGCCGACGCTTGCGCGGCGTAGCGGCCGCCTCGCGGTCGAGGGGCTATTGGTTGCGGCGCTTGCGCTTCCGGCGAGCCAAGCGAGCGGAGGCGAGTGGCGGATTACGCCCTTCGCCGAACTCCGCGAGACCGTCACCGACAATGCGGGCCTCGACGACGACGACCGAACCCTGGACCTGATCTCGACGGCCCAGGCCGGGGCGAGCATCCGGGGAGACGGGGCTCGGGCCGACCTCACCCTCGATTTTTCCGGAAGCTTCGACAAGTACGTGGAACGAACCGATCTGGACGGCTTCCGCTACAGCGCCCTGGGACTCGGGTCCGTGGAAGTCGTCGAAGACCTCTTCTTCGTTGAGGCGCGAGCAGCGGTCCAGCAGGAAATCCTGACTCGCGACACCGCCCCCGGCACCGACCGCACGACCGCGCAGAACGCCTCCCAGGTCGTCAACTACTCGGTCAGCCCCCACCTGAACAGCCGGTTCGGCGGCTGGGCCGACGGCGAGCTGCGCTATCGGTTCAGCGAACAGCGGTTCATCGAGCCGGACACCGGCGGCACCACCACCCAACCAGGAGCCGCGCGGACTCATCAGGCGTCGGCCACGCTCGTCAGCGGTCAGGAATTCGGCCGGCTGCGATGGACGCTGCAAGGCGATACCACGCGCACGGCGCGCGGGGAAGGCGATCTGTTCCGCCAGTACTCCGCGCTCGCGACGGCCGAGTACGCCCTGACCCGCCAGTGGATCCCGCTGGCACGCGTGGGCATCGACGAGATCGTTTCCGGTGATCTGGATGACGACCGCAGCGGCCTCACATGGGCGGCCGGGCTGCGCGTGGTTCCGAGTCCGCGAACCAGCCTGGAGGTCCTGTACGGTCGCCGATTCGGCGACGGAGACCTGTCCCTCAACGCACAATATTCGCCATCGCCCGCCATCACTGTCCAAGGTCAGATAAGCCGGTCGGCGCAGACGCAGCAAGGGCAGTTGGGCACCAATCTGGCGAATCTGGTGCTGAGCGATACCGGAGACCTGATCGACCCGGCGACCGGAACCCCCGTGGACCCGAACCAGACCGACTTCGATTTCCGGGACAGGACGTTCGTTCAGCAGCGCGCGAACCTGTCCTTTCTGTACAGTTTCGAACGAACATCGGCCAATCTCACGCTGTTCTATACCAGCCGCGAGTTCGACCAACCTCAGGACGAGGAGAAACTGATCGGGTCGAGCGCGTCGGTGACGCACGCCTTGACCCCGACGCTCGATGTCTCGTTGTCCTTTACGCACAGTCAGGTGACGCAGGCACTGACCGGGGACGATGAGGACCTGCGGCTCGGCTTCGGCGCGAATGTGAACGTGGTGCTAGGGCCCACCGTGCGACTTGGAGTCGGCTATCGCCGGAACCAGTTTAGTGGCGGGACCGATGACTTTGTGGAGAACGTCGGATTTGTCACGGTCCGGAAACAATTCTGAGGCGACATGTATCTCGAGTACTACGGCCTCACGAAGCAGCCGTTCCAGCTTTCGGCGGATCCGCGTTTCTTTTTCGGCAGCGGCGGCCATACCCGGGCGCTCGCCTACCTGAAGTACGGGTTGAGTCAGGGAGACGGTTTCATCGTCATCACCGGCGAGGTCGGCGCCGGCAAGACCACCCTGGCCCAATACCTGCTCTCCACCCTGGATCCGGACCGTTATCTCCCCTGCACCGTAGTGTTCAGCCAGATATCGCAGGAGAGCCTGCTGCACATTTTCGCCTCGAAGCTCGGCGTATCCGGACCCGACGGCGACAAGGGGGCGCTGCTCTCGAACATCGAGGCACGGCTTTCGGACCTGTGGGCGAACGGCAAGCGCGTCATTCTGCTCGTCGACGAGGCGCAGAACCTCGGCTTCGATGCGCTCGAAGGCCTCCGAATGTTGTCCAACATCGCGACGGACGGCGTTCCCATGGTCCAGACGTTCCTGCTGGGCCAGCCGCAGTTTCGCAGTACCATGGGGGACCCCCAGCTGTTGCAGTTGCGGCAGCGGATCATTGCGTCGTGCCACCTCGACGGGCTGAACCAGCGCGAGACGCGCGACTACGTCATTCATCGGCTCTCCATCGCGGGATGGCGCGACAATCCGCGGTTCACGCGCACCGCGCTCCGCCGCATCCACGAGGTGACCGAGGGCGTGCCGCGTCGGATCAACACGCTTTGTTCACGATTGCTGATCCATGGTTATCTGGAAGCGAAGACCGTGATCCGGCTCGGCGACGTCGTCACGGTCGCCTCCGAACTCGAGAGCGAACTCCATGAGGTCACCCATTCGCCGGTTGCCGAGGCCCCCGCGGTGTCCGAATCGAGCGACATGGATCTTTCGGGCACCTGGGAGCCAGAGTTCTCGATCGCGCCGCCTCGACCCGACACACCGCTCGACACCGACATATCGCCGGGACCATATTCGGACGTCTCGCAGGAAACATACGGTGCAGACGACGAAGTGCGGCACCTCTTGGCGCAGATCGATCGTTTGGGCCTGCAGGAACGACCGGGCGAACGACGGGTCGCGCTCGCCATCCTTCGGTTGCTGCAGCTACAGGACACCGTGAAGAGACGCCAATAGGCGATCGAGGCCCCAAGTGCTGGATACGCATTCCATCGATCGAAAGAACACCGCCGCCGAGGCGGACGAGACCGCCGGGGTGCAGGCGCGCGACTGGAGCGACCTGGACCGTGCGGGCCCGCCGTGGCGTGGGCTGAACGCGATGAGTGTCGACGTGGAGGATTACTTCCAGGTGCAGGCGCTGGCGTCCGCCTATCCGCGCGCAGACTGGGCGGATCAGGTATCGCGGGTCGAGGCCAACACCGACCGCGTGCTCGCCCTGTTCGAGCGGATGGACGTCAAGGCGACATTTTTCACCCTGGGTTGGGTGGCCGAGCGTCACAAGGCACTGATCCGGCGCATCGTGGATGCGGGGCATGAACTGGCGAGCCACGGGTTCTCGCACATCCGTGCCGACAGCCAGGGCCCGGACGAGTTCCGCGAAGATGTCCGCCGCACAAAGGCGCTCCTCGAAGACACCGGCGGCGCTCCGGTCCTCGGATATCGCGCCGCAACGTTCTCGATCGGCGAGCGAAATCCGTGGGCTTTCGGAATCCTGGCGCAAGAGGGCTATCGCTACAGCTCGAGCGTGTACCCGATCCGTCACGACTATTACGGCATGGCCACCGCGCCGCGGCATCCGTTCCACCCGATCCCCGATGACAGCTTCCTGGAGATCCCGATCTCCACCGTGCGCCTGATGGGTCGCAACCTTCCCTGCGGCGGTGGTGGCTACTTTCGGCTGTTTCCGTATCCGGCCGCCAAATGGGCGGTCCGTCGGCGGAACGGCCGCGAAGGGTGCGCTTCGATTTTCTATTTCCATCCGTGGGAGCTCGATCCCGAACAGCCGCAACCGTCCGGCCTGCCGCTCAAGGCGCGCCTGCGCCACTACACCAATCTGGCGCGCATGGAAGACAAGCTGGAGCGCCTGTTGCGGGATTTCAGATGGGGCAGGATGGACGATGTCTTCGACATCGCCTAGTCAGACGATCGACCGACGGCCGGGCGCCGTCGTCATACGGCCATACGAGGCGGCGGATGCGGCTGCCTGGGACGCCTTTGTGGAGCATTCGCAAGCCGGTACATTCTTTCACCTCTCCGGCTGGGCACACGTGCTGCAGGCGACGTTCGGGCACACCCCGCACTACCGTGTCGCGGAGCGCGACGGGCGGATTGTCGGCATTCTGCCCCTGGCGCGCATCAACAGCCGTTTGTTCGGCGACCGGCTGGTGTCGACCCCGTTCTGCGTGACCGGGGGACCGGTTGCGCAGGACGCCGAGGTCGCGGACGGACTCGTGCAAGAAGCGTCGCGCCTCGCGGACACCCTGGATGTCGCATACGTCGAACTGCGTGGTGTCCCGGCTCCGACATCGGGTTGGGTCGCGGAGAGCGAGACCTACGCCGGCTTCGCCCGCGAGATGGAAAGCGACGCCGAGGCGGAGATGAAACGCATCCCGCGCAAACAGCGGGCCGTCGTCCGGAAGTCCCTGAAAAACGGCTTGCGCGACACGATCGACGCCGACCCGGAACGCTTTCGACGACTGTACGCCGAAAGCCTGCGCAATTTGGGGACCCCGATGTTCCCCCGCGCATATTTCGAGAACCTCGTCTCGGTATTCGGGGACGCGTGCGAGATCCTCACGGTCTGCAAGGACGACGAGCCGCTGTGCAGCGTTCTCAGCTTCTATTTCAAGGACCGGGTGATGCCCTACTACACCGGCGGCCGCGATGCGGCCCGACGGCTGGGCGCCAATGATTTCATGTACTGGCGGGTGATGCGACGGGCGGCCGAGAAAGGGTACAAGATCTTCGACTTCGGCCGGAGCAAGCTGGGGTCCGGTCCGTACCACTTCAAGAAGAACTGGGGGTTCGAGCCCGAGCCCATCGTCCACAGCTACTATCTGCGCACCGTCGCGGACATCCCCGAGGTAAACCCGAACAACCCGCGCTACGCCGCGTTCATCGGGCTGTGGCGGCGCTTGCCGATACCGGTGGCGAACACGCTCGGTCCCTGGATCGTCCGAGGCACAGGGTGAGGCGGGACACGATCCGAGGCGGCCGGCGGATCGTGGCCATCGCACGAGCGGCGGTTCTTTGCGCCGTCGCCGGCGTCTCTTGGGGGATCTTCGCGTCCGACCGGGTGCTGGCCCAAGGCGGGGCCCAGGCGGTGGAGCCCTGGGCGATCGTGCCGTGCCTCGACCCGGAACGCGACGCGATCGTGCGCGTGCCGGCGAGCGCCTGTGCCGGCCGCATCCTGTCTCCCGAGGAGGCGGCGCGAATCAAGGACGAACGGGCGTCGCGCATGCGCGACGCCTTCCAACAGGAGAGCCCCAGGGAAGCCGGCGTCGTCGGAAGCGGCTCGGGCTTTTTCATCGGCGAAACGCGATTGGTCACCGCATACCATGTGGTCGACGACTGCGGGCGCCTCCGCGTCCATCCTGCGATGGGCGAGCCCGTGGACGCGCGCGTCGCGACCTACGACAGCGTGCACGACCTGGCGGTGTTGGACACGGAGGGCGATGTCCGCAGCGGCCTCGTCAGCGCCATCGTGCGGACGCGCCCCGTCGACCTGGACATCGAGCTGTACCTGGTCGGCTATCCCACCAAGGTCGTTCGCCACACCCGGCCGCAGCTGAGAAGAGGCGTCACCCTGGATGGCGCGCGCGGGCCGGTCACGACGCAAGCATTCGCGCAAGTCCGGATGGAGGTGTGGCCCGGCGACAGCGGCGCGCCGGTGCTGGACCGGTACGGTCATGTCGTGGGCGTGATGGCGGGCAAGGTGAATACGCCCAAAGTGTACGCCGAGACGGGCGAGCTCCTCCGGCACGTGGCGGTGTACCAGCCTGCGGCCGCACTGCTCCGCCTCGTGAACGACAGAGGAATCTCCGTGCGCACGCCGGACGGACCGACCGAGCGGATCGCGTCGGTGCTGGAGCATGCCATGAATTTCGTGGCGCGCGTGGATTGCATGGCGGCAGAGTAGAACCGGAGCGCGATGCTGCGGGCGAACGCCTCCCGGACCCGCAATGGACTGCTCGGAGAAAACCAGGAGATGGTCGTCGGCAGGAAGGCGATGAGGCTGGGGTCCGCCCCGTATCCGCGTGACGACGCCCGGCTGCCTCGCGGCTCGTCGGGCGACGATCGGGCCGTCGTACGGTCCAGTTTGCGGGCGCGGACGAGGAATTCGCAGAGGGTCCTCGGGGTCTTGGCCGGGGCGATAGTCGCTGCGGGGACCGCGATAACCCCGGGCGCACCGGCACTTGCCCAAGCGGACGATGCCGGCAGCACCGCGCGGCGGGTGGTCCACTGCCTCGACACCGGGCGCCAGATCGTCGTGCGGGTGCTCGAGACCGAGTGCGACGGACGGATCCTCACCGACAAGGAGCGCGTCGAGATCGCGCGCGAACGCGACAGGAGGATAAAGGCCATCGTGGCCTCCGGATCGACCGCGGGCCGCACCGAGGCCATCGCGGGCGATCTGGCGACCCTCGAACGCGCGGCCGCCGCGGGCGATGCGGCGGCGTCGTACGCACTTGGGTTGCGGTACGAAACGGCGCAAGGCATCCCGCGCGACTATGTCCGGGCGGCACACCGGTATTGCCGGGCCGCGCGCGGCGGACACGTGGAGGCCGGCTACACGCTGGGATGGATGTTCGCCTATGGCCGGGGCGTCGCCCGCGACGACCGCCGCGCCGCGTCGTGGCTGGCATGGGCGCGCGAACAGGGCCACCCCCACGCGGCCCAGAGCCTGGACGTGCTGGGCTATTCGAAGCCGTACGGGGCGCCGCGCTGCGGCCCGTCACTCCGGGACGTTCGCCCTCCGCCAGAAATCGCGGCGCTGATCCACGAGCTGGCCCCCGCCTTCGATTCCGATCCGCGGCTGATCATGGCGATCGCCGCCGTCGAGTCCGGCTTCCGGACCGACGCCGTGTCGCCGAAAAATGCCAGGGGCCTGATGCAGCTCATGCCCGGCACCGCCGAACGGTTCGGGGTCGGGGACGTCTTCGACCCGCGCGAGAACCTGATCGGCGCCCTGCGCTACCTCAACTGGCTCAAGGCGCGCTTCCAGGGCGACCTGACGCTGATGCTGGCCGCCTACAACGCCGGCGAGAACGCCGTCGAGCGCTATGGCGGCATCCCTCCCTATCCGGAGACCCAGGGCTACGTGGAGACGGTCCTCGCGCTTTATGGGCCGTCTTCGTAGCCGACGGTCTCCGGCGTTATGTCGGGAGGCAAATCGCGCCGCCACACCCGGAAAGCGAGGCCTTCGGCCGGGGCGCCCGATTCTACCCAGGCGGTCTCTACTCCGTCCTCCGCCTCCGTACCGCGAATCCGAGCCCCAGCAACCCGGTTGCGAGCAGGCCAAGCGTCGCCGGCGTCGGGATTTCCACTTGGGCCGTGAAGGAGCTGGTCTGGAAGGTGCCGTCGAAGAAAGTATCCCCGCCGTCGAGCGAGATATTGGGCGTCAGGTCTGCCCTGTTCTCGTAGGCGAAATTATCCAAATCCAGCGTGAAGTCGAACAGGTAGAACCCTTGATTGTCCGGGCTGGTCTGGTTCTCGGTGAGCTCGAAGAGGCCGCTGAAGCTCCCGTTCACTGCTGTCGGCTCGCCATTGGCTTCGATGAACGGCAGGCCGCCGATTGTTGTCGGCTGGCCGTCCAGCCCCAAGGCCGTGAGCTCCAGTACATAGTCCAGGAAACGTCCGCCGTCGTTGACGTTGTCGATCGCGCTCAGCCGCGCGAAATCGTCGGCCCCTGCATTCTCGCCGGTCAAGGCGAGGTTGAACTGCGTGTAGGCCGAGCCGTCGAAACCCGAAAAGCTCATGTCGACGCTGGTGTCGGTCGACGCGTCCGCGTCGAAGAGCTGGAGAAAACCAACTCCGGTGTTGCCCCTGGTGTTGCCAAATCCGGCCCTTCCCGTATCGACGCTCGGATCGGGCGAGCCCGTACTGAAGTTGAATCGGTCCGTCGTGAACCACCACGGTCCCATGATGATGTTCCGATCGCCCGGGGCCCCGCTGACACCATCGAAGCTGTTGATGAACAGGCCGATATCGCGGTCCTCGACGATGATGTCGTCGCCGACCTGATTCACCCTGTCGCGTGCGTCGGCTTCGCTTTCGAAGCGTTGAATCGTGCCATCGAAACCGAAACGGGTGGTATCGATACTCCCCAGAGGTCCCGCCGCCGCCGTGACAGACCCGAGGCACGCCATAACGAGACAACCACTTCCCAGTAACACCTTTCGAGCAACGCTCACTGCCAATCTCCTCTCTTCCTTGCGGTCGCTGTCCAGTCCGCAATGGCATCGCTCGGCCCCCAACGCGCAACCGCCCTCGGACGCTCAGCGGGGCACGCGCAAGTTGCATGCCACACCAGCGGGAGCTGCGGTTTCCCGCCGGTTATCGGCATGGTTGTAGAGCCGCCGTGGAGACAAAACGTCCGGCAGAAGAGGATGTGTAAGGATATTGTACAGGTGACGATGGAACGCCGTGGTCATATGGGCGGAAAAAATGGGAAAAGTGGCCTCGGATCCGGGGCTTAGCCACCTGTAAAATTCCCCGACAATACGGCGGAACCGTCAGACACACCACGATGCATGAGTAGCATGAAGAGAGGCGTCGATAGTCGATTCTGTCCTGCGGTTCGACAGCAGACCCGGCAGCGAGTTTTCGCGTTATCAAATGACCGGCCAGCGTCCGGTCAGGGCGACGACTGTCAAAAATTTCGACGCCGAACGTGGTATCGGGTTGACCAAATCGCCTGGCGGAAACGTCCCGGCGCGGCCACCGAATGGCAAGCCCATCGTCCCGTAGCCGCGGCCCGGGCGCCGGAGAGGTGCAGTGCGTTATTGCCGGCGCAGGCGGCGCCCGACCAGACCCAGCCCGATCAGTCCGGCGCCCAGCAGCCACAGCGATGCCGGAACGGGGATGCGTCCATTGGTCGACGTCGTGAGCTGGAAACTGGCGGGGTTTGCCAAAATCTTGATGTCGAACGGATCGAGGTCGATCGTCGATCCGAGACTTGCCGGGTCGAAGAACATGGTGAAGGAGAAGATATCCGTCTGCCCCTCTTGCAGCCTCCACGGGTGGCCCGGTTTATCTGTCTTGGCGAGCAGATCGATCATGCCCGAGTTGACCAGCTCTGGCGACGTACCGAGTTCGATCGACTCGAAGGCGTCCGTATCGCTGGTCGACCCGTCCACTAGGCCACCGACCCCCGTAAGCGTGGGGTCCACGCCCAGACCGAGCTTATAAACGCCAACTTCGTTGCCTTCGTCCGCCGTCGTATTGCTGAGCGAGACCCAGAGGTCGACCTTACCCGCACTTTGATCGAAGCTCGTGACCTCGAAGATCGCCTCGACGGTAATGTCCTGGCTATAAGGGTTGGTGTTTCCGTTCTGGTCGGTGTCCCCAGCGGGCAGCAACCAGTTGACCGAAACGCTGTCGTTTAGTCCCAGCATGGCCGCCTTCGCCGACCCGGAATCGGCACCGACGACGAGCGCCGCGCTGCCCAGCGCGACCAAAATTCCGATCGTCTTGCGCAAACATTTGCGCGGCATGTCCGCTCTCCTGAAATCCGGTGGCGACTGCATCCTCCACCGGCATCGTTAATAAGCAATAAACATACTAAGCAATAAACATACCAAACGAGACAGGCCATTGAACGGACGAGACTTTCCCAGGTCTTGCAATTTGCGAATCGGCAAAATTGTAAAGATTTCCGACGCAACCACGGCGCCTGCACCGCACTGCGGTGCCGAAAAGCGCCGATCACGGCCCATCGGGACCGGTCGCGCCGCCCGCCTCAGCGGAGCCCGTGGTCGCTGAGCAGTTGGTAGAGCGTCGGCCGGCTGACATCGAGGATGCGAGCGGCTTCAGAGATGTTGCCGTCGGTCAGCGCCATGGCGCGCTGGACGGTCTCGAGCTCGGCGCGCTGGCGCGCGGCCTTGATGGTGGCGACCCCGTCGCTCTCTTCCACCGCGAGGTCGAGATCGCGGGCGCCGATCTTGCCCTTGGCCACGGCGGTGGCCCGCTTGATGCGGCTTTCCAGCTCGCGCACGTTGCCCGGCCACTGGTGCTGCGCCATGGCGGCCAGGGCGTCGCCGGCGAAGCCCGGGCTCCGCACGCCCTGCTCCCGGCACCAGTTCTCGAGGAAGTGCTGCGCGATCACGAGCGTGTCCTCGGGCCGCTCGCGCAGCGGCGGAATGGTCACCACGGCCTCGCCCAGGCGATAATAGAGGTCCTCCCGGAAGGTGCCCTCGGCGATCGCCTCCTCCATGTTGCGGTTCGTGGCGCTCACCAGGCGGAAATCGACCGCGATCGGCTTGCGGCCGCCGACCCGCTCGAGCGTCCGTTCCTGAAGCACGCGCAGCAGCTTGGCCTGAAGCGCGGCCGGCAGATCGCCGATCTCGTCGAGCATCAGCGTGCCGCCGTCGGCCTGCTCGATCTTGCCGACGGTGGCCTTGTGCGCGCCCGTGAAGGCGCCCTTCTCGTGTCCGAACAGCTCGGCTTCCAGCAGGTTCTCGGGGGTCGC
>CAZMTC010000033.1:11591-24439 GCA_964569105.1 uncultured Alphaproteobacteria bacterium
CGGCGCAGTTGATGGCGACATACGGCCCTTTGGCCCGATCGCCGAGGCTGTGCAGCGCGCGCGCCAGGACCTCCTTGCCGGTCCCGGTCTCGCCCACCAGCAGGACCGAAACGTTGGATTTGGCGAAGCGCGCGATCTGCTCGCCCAAATCCCTCAGCTGCGGATTCACCGTGATCAGCCCGGGCACCGTGCCGCCCCTGGCTTCCGACTGCAGGCGGCGGTTCTCCCGCTCCAGCTCGTAGAGATTGGACGCGCGCCGGACGATCAGCTCCAGCTCGTCCAGGTCGACCGGCTTCTCGTAGAAGTCGTAGGCGCCGAGCGCCACGGCCTTGACCGCGTAGGACCGCTCCTTCTGGCCGGTCATGACGATGACCTTCGCCGCCGGCGCCACCTCGAGGATTTCCGAGAGCGCGCTCAAGCCCTCGCTCGGCCCGTCGGGGTCCGGAGGCAGACCCAGATCGAGCAGCACGACCGCCGGCGCCTCGGTCCGCGCGGCGGCCAGCGCGGCCGCGCGGTCCTCGCATTCCACGGCGTCGAAACCCTCGAGCGCCCATTTGAGCTGCCGCCGGATGCCGGGATCGTCGTCGACGACGAGCAGGCGATGTTGGACCTTGGACTTCATTCCTGTGCCGCCATGTCATCGACGTTGCGCGACGCCATGGGCAGACGGAGGCGCATCGTGGTTCCGGATCCGGGGCTGCTCACCACTTCCAGATCCCCACCCTGCTCCCTGGCGAATTCGCGGCACTGGTACGCCCCGACGCCGAAGCCGCCGCCCTTGGTGGACTGGAACGGCACGAACAGGCGTTCGCGGACAAAATCCGCGCTCATGCCCGGCCCATCGTCGACGATGTCGAGAACCACATCCCGTCCGACGGTGTCAAGGTGGACCCGCACCGTTCCCGCGGCCCCGGTGGCCTCGACCGCGTTCGCCAGAAGATGCCCGCACACGGTGGTGAAGCGCTCCTTGGACGCGTGCAGTGCCGCGTCGCGCGCATGGGGCTCGGCGGTGAACGCCACGCGCGGCCCGTCCACGCTGTCGCGGCTCGCCACTTCGGCGGCGACGATGTCGTGGACGCGCAGTACCTCGACCGCTTCGGTCGTGGCCTCCCCGGCGGCCAGCCGTTTCAGCCGCTCGACCAGTTTCTGCAGCCGCTCCACGGAATTGGCGACGGTCGCGTGCGTGTCGCGCTGGAACTCCGGATCGTCGGCATGGCGCTCGAAGTTTCTCAGCATCACCGACAGCTGGCTGATGATGTTCTTGATGTCGTGGGCGACGAACGCGTACTGGCGGTTGAAGCGCGCGAACTGCTTGTTCTGCTCGAGCGCCGCCGAGGCCCGGCTCTCGGCCAGGAAGATCGAACACTGGCGCGCGACGAGCAGGGCCAGCTCCTCGTCCTCCCGGTCGAGCTCGTGGCGCACGCGGGGGCGGGACAGCACGATGACGCCCTGGAGGTCCTGGCCCAGAGGCAGGGGTATGAGGACCCACGCGTTCGGGTCGGTGCCGAACGGGCTGTCCGACAACAATTGTCCGTGGAGGCACCGAAGATCGCCGCGTGCGTCCTGGAACAGCGCCATGTCGACCCGATCCACGGCGGTCCACGGAACGCGGTAGTTCCAGGTGGCCTGCAGCCGTGCGCGGCCCTGCTCCACCTCCCACAGGGCGCCGCCGGGGACCTCGAGCAGGTCGGCGCAGGCCCGAATGATCCGGTTCTCGAGCGGGCTCGCATCCTCCTCGAGCGCCAATGTCTGCATCGACTTGCGCCATTCATGGGCGTAGTCGTATTTGCGCGCGAAGAAGTGGCGCCCGACGAAGAACTTGATCCGGGCGCGCGCGCTCGCCGAGGACAGCAGGAGCGCCAGCAGCAGGACGGCCAGGAACAGCAAGCCGATCTGCAGCTCGGGGGTCTTGGCAAGGGGAAATTCCCGGATGACCGTGGCCACCGCCGCGACGAGCAGGAGATAGAGCCCGATGGCGATGAAGGCGATCGAGTACAGCGCCGCCTGTCGCGAGACGGTGAACTGCTTGCGCCAGGCGCGATGGCGCAACGCGGCGACATAGACCAGCGGGACCGCCAGCGCGTTGAGCAGGCCGCGCGCCTGCACATATTCCTGTCCGGGAAAGGCGACCGCCAGCGCTTGCGTGTACAGGAACAGATCGTAGGCCAGCAGGCCGCCCAGCGGGAAACACAACCATTTGAGCGACCAGCGCTCGGACTCGCCGGCCGCCTGGAACAGCCCCACGACCGCGACGAGCGCCAGAATGACGACCAGAAGATCGATCCCCAGGGACGCCTGGATCGCGATGGCGGAACGCCCGGGCCCGGCGAGCGCCAGGGCCAGCCGAGCCGCGAACAGCGTCCCGGTGCCGAGCAGGAGCGCGCGGAACAGACCCGCGTGCCGGCGGCCCAGGATGCTGCCCAGAAAGATGGTCCAAACGCCGTAATGCGCGGTCTCGAGAACGGACTCGACCGCCCACGAAAGACCGGGCAGTACCAGGCTCAGCGCCCAGACACCGTGGGTCGCCGCGGCGGCGGCGAACAGCCAGCTTTGCCGATGGCGCCAGCCCAGCGCGACGAGCAGCACGGCGAGCGCCGCATACCCCGCCGCCACCGCCACGAACGCCCATCCGCTAAATGCCGCCATGGACCCGATACATCTTCGCCTGCCGCAGTAACCCGCCCTCTATACAATGCCGAAAGGACACTGACAAAAAGTGAACACGATCCGGCGGGCCTTCGACCGGGCCCCTCGGCTTCCAGAAAATTAGCCGAAAATCCGATGTTTGCGCCGGGTGCGGCGGCCATGGCGTTGTGCTAGCTTCCCCTCCGGTGACGCGATATACCCGGGGCGCGGTTCGGGTGTCCGATGCGGTTGAGGTGAGACGATGAGAAACGCGGCACGGGTGTTGCGCACGGCAGTGCTGGCCGTCGCCATTGCGTCGCTCGCCGGGGCGTGCGGCGCGGACGATCCCACCGAACAGGCCGAGCGCTATGTCGCCTCGGCGCGGGAGGCCCTTGATAACGCCCGTTCCGACGAAGCGGTCGTCGAGCTCAAGAACGCGGTTCAGGCCAAGCCCGACCACGCGCCCGCGCGCCTGCTGCTGGGCGAGGTCTACCTGACGACCTATCAGTTGGAGGCTGCCGAGAAGGAACTGCGCCGCGCGCTGGACCACGGCGCCGCCCCGGGCGAGGTCTGGCCCAGCCTGCTGCGTGTGATGGTGCTGCAGGGCAAGACAGCGGAAGCACTGGAGGCGGTCGACACGCTGCCCCCTGAGCTGGCAGAGCGGCCGGACATCGTGGCCCTGCGCGCCGAAATGCTGCTCAATGAGGGCCGGCCGGAGGACGCTCGCGCGCTCCTGGGGTCTGGGAGCGAGGCCGCCGATTCCCGCATTCTGACCCAGTTGGCCCGGCTCGCGATCGCGGACGGGGAGCTGGACCGGGCGGAGCGCCTGGCCGCCCGGGCCGTAGAGGCCGAGCCGCCCTTCGCCGGCGCCCATCTCGTCCGCGGCCTCATCCAGGCGAACAGCGGTGAGCGGGAAGCTGCCATTAGCTCGCTCGAGACCGGGTTGGCGCTCGACCCCTACTCGCTTCCGATCGGCACCCGGCTGGCCCAGATACATCTGGTGACCGGTGGGCTCGACGAGGCCGACGGCGTCGTCACGGACATGGTCCGCAAGATGGGCAATCGCGTGCCGCTCACGCAGTTGCGGTCGATGATCGCGCTCGAGCGGCGCGATTTCGAGACCGCGAAGGTCGAGGCCGAGCGCGTGCTTGGGGTCGCCCCGCGGCACCGCCCGGCACTCTATGTGGCCGGGATCGCGAACAGCGCGCTGGGCAACGACGCCACGGCCGTCTCCCAGCTGGAAAGGGTCGTTGTCAATCCGCCGGTGCCGCCCATGGCGCTCAAGGCGCTGGCTTTGTCGAACATGCGAATGGGCCGGCCGCGCGCCGCCCTCGACGCACTGGACGGCAGCGCCGTGGCGACCGGTGACCTGGACGGCCTGCGCCTGGCGGTCGCCGCCGCGCTCCAGTCCGAGGACGTGGACAAGGCCAAGCAGCTCCTGCGGACGGCGGTCGCGGAGGATCCGGACAGCGCGGGGCCGACGGCGAGCCTCGCCGCGCTCCAACTCGCCACCGGCGAGGACGAGGACGCCCGCAGGCTTCTGGCCGGCCTGTCCGACACGCTGGAAGGCGGCGGGGTACAGGACAAGACCCGCCTGGCGCTCCTGCAACTGAGGGCGGGCAACCACGAAAAGGCGCTCGAACTCGCCGACGCGATCAAAAACGACGACGAGTTCTCTTACGTCGGCCACACTCTCGCGGGTATGGCGCTCGCCAACCTCGATCGCGGCGACGAGGCTGTCGAGGAGTTCGAGCGCGCGCTCGAGATCAAGCCCGGCAACCGTGCCGCCGCGCTGGCCCTGGCGACCCTACACCAAATGCGTGGCGACATGGCGCAAGCGGAGGCCGTGTTGCGCGAGACGCTGGAGGCGGCCGAGACCGACAGCCATTTGCTCGCCGGCCTGACCCAGGTGCTTCTGACACAGGGCCGCTCCGAAGAGGCCGAGCAGCTCCTGCGCGGCCTGGCGGAACAGCGTCCGGAGGACGTCGGGGTCAAGACATTGCTGGCGCAGTACCTGCTGATGGTGGGCCGGCCGGAGGAGGCCCTGCCGCTCGCCGAGGAGGCCGGTGAGCTGGCGCCCGAGAGTGCCGGCGTCGTGGAGACGCTGGGCCGCGTGCAGCTTGCCGCCGGCGACGAGGCCGCCGCTGTGGGGAGCTTTGAGCGGCTGACGAGCTTGCGCCCCGAGAGCGCCGATGCCCATTTCCTGCTCGCCCGGGCCCGCACCGAGACGGGCGACGTCGAGGCCGGCATGGACGCGCTCGATCGCGTGCTGGACCTCGCTCCGGATCGGGACGACGCCCGTGTCATCCTGGCCCGGCTGCTGCTGTTGGACGGACGGCTCGACGAGGCGGCTCCGCACATCGAACGCCTCGAGACATCTGCACCGGACGCGCTGGAGGCGGTCGAGCTGAGTGCCGCGCTGGCGCGCGGTCGGGGCGAATGGGCCCGCGCCGCGGAGCTCTACCGGCGTGCGTGGGAAACCGATCCTCGACAGGACTTCGCGATCGGCCTGGCGGACGCCCTGTGGCGCGACGGACGCCACGACGACGCCATACGCGCGCTCGAGGAACGG
This sequence comes from uncultured Alphaproteobacteria bacterium, assembly GCA_964569105.1. Taxonomy (GTDB): domain Bacteria; phylum Pseudomonadota; class Alphaproteobacteria; order CAZMTC01; family CAZMTC01; genus CAZMTC01. The sequence goes on from CAZMTC010000033.1 coordinate 16,789, forward strand.
TTGCCCGCGGCGGAGGACGGGCAGGACACGGCGGTTGCCGCTCGTTCGCGCCTCGGCGAGTACTATTTGCTGACGGGCGCCATGGAGAAGGCCGCGGATCAGTACCGCGGCCTGGTCGAGGTTCAGCCCGACAACCCGATCCTGCACAACCAGCTGGCGTGGGCGCTGTGGAAGCTGGGCTCGCTGGACGCGGCACGCGAGCACGCCGAGCGCGCGCATTCCCTGGCGCCGGACTCGCCCGAGATCAAGGACACCCTGGGGATCGTCCTCCTCGACAGCGGCGAGGCGCAACAGGCCGTGAACCTACTGCGCGACGCCGCGGCCGCGCGTCCCGACAACCCCGATATCAGGTTCCACTTGGCGCGCGCGCTCGTGGAAACCGGCGACACCGCCGCGGCACGGCCGATCCTGGAGGACGTCGTGGCGGGAGAGGATTTCGACGGCAAGGACGAAGCGAGCGCCCTGCTCCAACGCATCGGCGGCTGACGGCGGGCAGGCCGCCCAGCTAGTCCCGGCCCGGCGCGTGCCGCCTGTCACCCGCCCGGGTATTTCAGAGGCCTGGCGTCGCCCGCAGCCGTTCGAGACGACGCCTCTCCGGCCTGGACTGTAAAATTGCCCGACATCTTCGATTGCGCCGCATTAGCCGCAAAAAACGCCGGTTTCCGGACCTCCTGGCGGACCGCGGGAAGGTGGTCATGCGCATTTGGCGCCCCGGCACCCGCAAGCCGCGCCAACCACCTGTCGGCATCCTTTACAAATCCGTCCCGCAATCCGGGCCGATTGCACGCTGAAATTTATAACGTATTGATTTCAAACAAAAATTCATCTTGGCACGGGAAATGCATTGAAACGGGCAGCGCTCGTTGGGAGTGCTTTTCCGATGCCGCTTGGTTGAGGGAAACACGATGAGGAGGCTTACGATGTTTAAGAGAATGCTTGCGATAGGCGCCGCTGCGGCTGGCCTTTCCGCATTCGCCGCCATGCCGGCGACCGCGTTGCCGTTGAGTGTGATGAACCCCGGCGGATTCGCGCAGTTCGAGGACGACAGCGGCGAGTTCCTGCTCCGTGACGATGGAAGCGGTACGCTGGTTCCGGTGGCACCCGGGGATGATATCGCGGTTGGCGACATCTTCGCCGGCGTGTTCGATATCTCGTCGATCGGCGGAACGACGCTCGACACCTTGAACACCGAAATCACCGGTGTGTTCCTGACGGTGGTCACGGCCCTCAGTGACCTCGACACCGAGACCATCGGTGCGACGACCTTCGACACCGTCGACCTGACCTTCGGCGCGGATGCCAGCCTGTTCTCCGATGTGTTCGGAATCGCGGATCCGGTTGCCGATACCGTGGCGCTGCTGTTCGAAGACACGGACAACGACTTCTCGTTCTTCGGCGCGGATGTCACCGATATCCCCGGGTCGATCGCGACCGCAGTCGACGGCGTTGATTTCATGCGGCTCGAGTTGGACCCCGACGGGTTCTTCACCTCGAACGACGTTCCCCTGCAACCGGGGACATTCGGCGCTTTCCCCACAAACACCCAGCTCGGCACGTTCAGCTTCGACCTGCTGATCGCCGAGTACTTCGGTCCGGGCACCCTGGTCAATCCTCGGACCGGCATCGGCAGCGGCAATCTGTTCGTGCCCCAGGCCGACAACGTGTTCCCGGTCGAGGACGACGTTCAGTTCACCCTCCAGGTCATTCCGGTCCCGGCCACGCTCGGCCTGCTCGGGATGGGTCTCCTGGGCCTCGGGCTGATCGCTAGGCGGCGGCGCTACGACGCCTGAACCGGCCTCGTCTCCCGACACCAGCGCGCATACCGTCTGCCCCCGGCGCAAGCCGGGGGCAGATGCTTTTTTGGGCGGGTTATCGCGGCAGGGGTGCTGACAGCGGCGTATCTCCGATGGAACGCCTCACCGCCGATGCTGTCATTGCGAGCCGGCGTAGCCGGCGCGGCAATCCAGGATCTCGACCGAGGAATCGGGGCACTGCACTGAATTGCGTCGTCGCTTCGCACCTCGCAAAGACGACCGAGTGCATCGCTTCAAAGTATCACCGGTATCACCGGTCCGTCGTGAGCGCGTCCAGCGGCAACCGGATAGACCGCGCCGTGTTGCCGCCCCGCGGCCGGCCGATGCGCCCGGCGAAGACGAAATCGTCGGGACTCCGGCCGAAGAGCCGGCGAAAGCGCCGCGCCAGCGCCCCGGCCTCCCGCGCCGTCGCGGGTATCTCCCAGTCGCGGGTTCCCGCCTCCGCATAGTGCGCGAAGATGATCGGCGCGAAGCTCGGCTGCAGCGCGAGTCCCTGCGCCGTGGCTTCGAGCCAGAACCGCTGCATGGCGGCCCCCGCTTCGAGCCAGTCGGTGACGCTCCGGCCCCTGTCGGGGTCGCGCCAGGCGACCGCGAAATGGGCACCGCACGACAGACCCGGCAGCACGTCGAGCTGCAGGCTGGCCGTGCGCGCACCGCCCAGCCAGCGGTTGAGCAGCCGGGTGCGCCACCAGCGCGCGTTGGCCCAGCGCATCAGCCGCACCGTCATGGGGTCGAGCCCCACCGACCCGGCCGGCATGCCTTCCGCGGCGTGCCTGGTGCCGAAATGGACCACTCGTCGGTGCACCCGGTGGCATTCGGGGATGCGCAGGCGGATGTGCGTGGCGCGCATGTTGAGCCGGGTCGCCGCCCAACGCTCGCTCGGGCTCTCCAGCCAGCGGATCTCGAAATTCTCGCCCCAGGCGGCCTCCAGCGCCGCCTTGGCGCGGCTGTCGAGCGGTTCGGCGCGATACGGGCGGCGGTCCACCGAGCGTGCCTTGACGAACCCGGCGAGGCGCGCGGGCCGGACATCCGGGCCGGGCACGAACGACACGTCGATCGCGTCCCTGCGGCCCTCGACCGGCTCCCAATAGCAGTGCCGGCCGTGCAGGCTCGCGGCCAACCGAAGCGTCTCCAAGAGCGCGCCGACGCCGAGCCACACCGGGCGGCCGTTGCCGTACTCGTAGACATTCTCGCCCGGCACGTGCCGGACGTGCACCCGCACCTGGTCCTCGCCGAGCACCTCGAAGCGCCAGGGCTGGTCGTTGTCGCCGGACGGCGCCCAGCGGGCCAAGTCGAGGATGCGGTCGAGCGCCGGCGCGTCGGTTTCCACGCTGTCGGCCAGAGGGTCCTGCCTGGGTGCGATCCGCTCGATCCAGCGCCGGGCCAGCGCGATCCGCAGTCGCTGCGCGGGATGAGCGTTGCCGCCGCGATGCTGCCCCACGACCAGACGGCCGGTATACGGATCGAACTGCTGGAACGCCGGGGCCGTCCGCACCCGTCCCCGATGCAGCAGGATCTTGAGGGATTCGGCGCCAACCACAGCGCTCGCCATCTGGCAGCCCATCGTGGTGGACGGCCCGGCGCGGTCGGCGAAGTTCACGCTCGCGGGTGACACCAGCGCCGGCCGATGCGCCGCCTTGGGCGCCAGTCCCACCAGGAACTTGACGTATTGATGCTCGAGGGGGTCGTCCCCGAGGCGGAAATACTCCTCGAAGCTCATCTTTCCCGGCTCGAACACCAGCCATGCGGTGCCGGTGCCGAGCGGCGCCGCCGTGATCGCCGGGATGCCCTTCTCGTAGGCGCGCGCGAACAGCTTGCGGCGCATGTCCAGGACGAAGAAGTCGAGCCCGTCGACGAACAGGTCGCAGCCGTCCAGGAACGCCTCGGCCGTCGCCTCGTCGCCGATGCCCTGGTCGAAGCGAACGATGTCGAGCTCCGGGTTGATCTCGCCGCCCATGGCCGCCATCACCTCGGCCTTCGGGCGCCCCAGCGTGCCCACGAACGCCCCGGCCTGCCGGTTGAGGTTGGGCAGGTCGAAATCGTCGAAGTCGGCGAGATGCATGTGACCGATGCCCAGCCGGGCGAAGGTGAGGACGTGCGCGCCCCCGACCCCGCCCATCCCGGCGATGGCGACGCGCTTGTCGCGCAGCATCCGCTGCTCGGCCGGCGTCACCCACCCGAGATTGCGTCCGAACGCCACGTCGTAGTCGAAGCTCGGCCGCGGGTCCTCGGGCGTTCCCGCCGGCCGGAGGAAACCGAACGGCGATCTCGGTGCGGCGTCCGCGCCGCTGCGCGGATGGAAGGCGATCTTCACGCCAGGCACCGCTCTTCGAGGCCGCCCAACGGCCAGAGCGCTCCGTCGTCGGTGACCGTCTGCCAGACGTCGAAGTCCCGCTCGTAGATCTCGCGCAGCAGCTCCGTCATGTCGCGGTGCAGAGGATGGCGGACGCCGTGATAGTCGACCCGCTCCCCCGTGCGCTCGAACCGGATGCCGAAGCGCGCCAGCAGGCGGATCAACGGCGGCTCGACCACCGCCACGAGGTGTGTCATTCCCGCCTCGCGGGTCATCGCGACGACGGCGCGCATCAGCCCGAAGGTGATGCTGGGAATGACCCGGGGGTCGTTGATGTTCAGGACATCGGGCGACGACGCCGCCGGATAGAGGCCGTCGCCCGCGCGGCGGCGAAACTGCTTCGAGATCGAGAAGCGGGAGATCTCGGCGGTCTGCAGGATCGGCAGGGAGCCGTAGCTCGCCGCCTGCAGCACCGGCGACAGCCCGATCGCCGGCAGGCCGCGGTGTGTCTTGTCCGGGTCGGGGAGAATCAGCCGCACCGTCCCCGCGATCGCTCCGGAGGGCTTGTGGACGAGAAGGCTGTGCAAGGCGTGCGCATCGGCCTCGTCCGTCTCGAGCCCACCGGGATTCTCCAGCGGATCTTCGAAGCCGGTTTCGACGCAGTAGACCTGGTAGCGGAGCTTCTGCGCCTCACGCACCAGCTCAGGCGTGTCGCAGCGCACGACATCGAAATGCCGGTAATAGATCTCGGCCAACGAGTATCCCCGTGCCGCCAGGGTTCGGGCAGAAACTGTGTGGGTCGTCGATCGATCAGCCATGTCGCCACCGTGCCGGCGTCGATCGGCGGAGGCCTCCTCTACACTGCCGTCCGCCGAGTCTCCAACTCCCCGAAAGAATACCCGGCGTCGGTTAACAAACCCCGAAGATTGACGATGTCGCGCCCGCCCGTCCTGTCCGGGGTGCATCCGTGGCATCCGCGGCCGCCGTCGAGCATGTGCACCGTCGACATGCTCTGGGGATCGCCATGTCCTCGCCTGGGAGTCGCGACAGCCTGTCAATGGCGGATTGCAAACCGATTGACACGAGTACATGAAGTGTTCCACAAGTCTCGCGCATTCGACGCATCGGGGGACAACCGACCTGCATCGAACACTCAGCGCCGGGACGGATCTGTGCTACGATCGCCCGGGCGTCGGCGTTCGGATAGCGACGCCGTGGACGCTGTCGTTGCTGTAGCGCGGCGCGAGGTCGGCCGGATTTGCCCTGGCGGTGGGTGCGCGCAACTCGGCACGAAGCCGGTCTTGCCCGGGGCCGAACCGGCCCGACAGGAGGTCGCATGAAGGACGCCCTGGATCAGGTCTTCTATTACCTCGACGCGTTGTGGCGGCGCCGCTGGCAGGTTTCGGGGGTCGCCTTCATGGTGGCCCCGCTGATTTGGGCCTATACGGCCTCGCTGCCCGATCAGTACACCTCGTCGGCCCGCATCTACGTCGACACCCAAAACGTCTTGGGCCCGCTGCTCAAAGGCATGACGGTCGACAGCAACCTCGATCAGCAGGTCGAGGTCATGCGCCAGACCCTGTTGAGCCGGCCGAACATCGAAGAGGTCGCGCGCGTGACCGATATGGACATCGAGGCCCAGACACCGGCCGAGATGGAAGGTCTGATCAACGGCCTGGAGCAGCGGATCACGGTGGGTTCGGACCGGCAGAACCTGTTCCAGATCAGTTACAGCGGCACCGATCCCCAGCTGGCTCACGATGTCGTGCGGGCGTTGACGACCATCTTCGTCGAGAACAACCTCGGCCGGAACCAGGACGACATGGACAACGCGCAGAGCTTCCTGCAACGGCAGATCGCCTCCTATGAAGAGAAGCTGAACGCGGCCGAACGGGAGCTTTCCTTGTTCAAGCAGGAGAACCTGGAGTTTCTGCCGGGGCAGAGCGGTCTGCAGGAAGCGCTGCAGCAACAGGAGTCCAGGCTCGGCCAACTGCGTGGGCAACTCAAGAACGCCCTCAACAAGCAGGAGATCCTGGAAGAGGAGTATGCCCAGACCCCCGAGATGCTCGGCGCGTCCGGCCTGGCGGGCCAGGGCCCTCCGACCCAGATCGACGTACAGCTCATGGAGGCCCGCGGCGAGCTGGAGCGGCTCAAGGCTCGGTACACCGAGCAGCACCCCGACGTCGTCACGCTCCAGCGCCGTGTGGATCGCCTACAGCGGGAGCGTGACGCCCAGCTGTCTGCGTTCGGGCCGGAAATGCCAGCAGAGGATGCCGAGGGCGGCACCGTGCCCAATCCGATCCGGGGCCAACTCCGCATGGAGCTGATTCGCACGAAGTCGGAGATCGAGGCCTTGCGCGATCAGATCGAACAGGCCGAAAAGTCTGTCAACAGCATCATTGAACGCGTCCTGCTCGTGCCCGAGGTCGAGGCGAAGCTCAATCGCCTGACCCGCGACTACGAGATGATCCGCAGCAACTACGAGAGCCTGCTGGCACGGCAGCAATCGGCGAACATGACCGAGCAGCGGGAACAGGAAGGCAATCAGTTCGCCTTCCGCATGGTCGAACCGCCCACTGTTCCCCAGATTCCGTCGGGCCCCAACCGGGCGCTTTTTCTCGCCTTCGGCTTCGTCGCCAGTCTGGCCGCCGGGGCGGGCGTGGCATGGCTGCTCGCGCTGATCAAGGTCACCTACGGCAGCGCCGAACATCTCCGGCGCGATTTCGACATCCCGGTGATCGGCGCGGTGACCGAGACCCACGAGGGCGGCGGTGCCTCTTTGGCTGGCGCCGGGAAGGTATTCGGTGTGTCGTTGATGGGGCTGATCCTGCTGGCGAGCCTCGTTGCGCTGGTCTACGTGGAGAGCCGTTTCGGGCTCAGCGCGTGGAGCACTCAGGTCTACGGATACCTGGGGGCCCTGTTCGTGATAGGTGCCGGTGTGCTAACGGCACAGGTCACGATAGAACGCAAACGCCTGTTCGGACGCATGGGGATCGGGGGCGGCATGTCCGTTCAGACTTCCTAAACGCGTGCGGGTTTATGTCCCACAGGAATGTCGAGCCAATGACGGTCATCGGAACCGCGCGCCATGAAGCCTGAGACCATGCGATCCACCAAGGGCAGGCCATCGCTGATCGAGCGCGCGGCGGAGCGCCTGGAAGAGCCGCCCCGTGCCGAGCCCGCGGCGGTACCCGACGCGGAAAATCGGCCGGCGGCGGCCGAGAGGAAGTCCCCGAGGATCGAGATCGACTTCGACCGCCTGGCCGAATCGGGTCATTTGACGCCGACCCAGATGCGCTCCCACCTCGCGGAGCAGGTGCGGCTGATCAAGCGCTCGGTCTCGCAGACCCTGGCGCAAGACGACGTCGAGCGCGGCAACCTCGTCATGGTGGCCAGCGCCTGCCCCGGCGAAGGCAAGAGCTTCACGGCGCTGAATCTGGCGATCAGCCTAGCCTGCGATGTCGATTACCACGTGCTACTCGTGGACGCCGACTTCGAGCGGCCCGTTGTATTCGATCGCCTCGGGGTTCGCGAGCGGCCCGGC
>CAZMTC010000034.1:0-23473 GCA_964569105.1 uncultured Alphaproteobacteria bacterium
AGCGTGTCGAAGTCGAACGGGCGCATGATGAGCGTCGCGGGCAGTTCCTTCATCACGTCCACGAATACCAGCAGCCCGCCGGTCAGCACGCTACCCTTGATCAGCGGCGCGTGGACACGCCAAAGCGTCGCACGCGGCCCGTGACCCAAAGTCCGCGCCGCCGCGTCCATGGCCGGCGACACCCGGTCGAGCCCGGCCTCCACCGCGTGCAGCGCCACGGCCAGGAAGCGTACCAGGTAGGCGAACAGGACCGCCACCATCGTGCCCGACAGAATGAGCCCGGTGGACAGACCGAAGCTGTCGCGCATCCAGGCGTCGACCGTGTTGTCCGCCCACGAGAAGGCGGTCATCACGCCGATGGCGACCACCGCGCCCGGCACGGCGTAGCCCATCGCCGCGAAGCGCACCGCGGCGCGCATGGGCGGGATCGGCCGCAGGCGCAGGGCGTAGGCCAGGACGAGCGCCAGCGCGACCGCCATCAGCCCGGCCGCCGCCGCCGCGCCCACGGAGTTGAGCGCGAGCTCGAGGAAGCGTGCGTCGAGCACGTCCTCCGCGCTCAACACGCTCCACACGACGAGCGCACTGGCCGGGACGACGAACCCCAGGATCACCGGCGCCGCGCACGCCGTCGTGGCCAGCGCCGCCCGTGCGCCGCGCAGGTGGAAGCGCGGCAGCGGCTGATAGCGTTGTGTGGCGTGGTGGTAGCGCGCATGGCCGCGCTGGCGCCGCTCCAGCCACAGGAGCGCGAACACGACGACCATCATCAGTGCGGCGAGTTGGGTGCCGGCGAGCCGCTCGTTCATGTCCAGCCAGGTGCGGAACACGCCGCGGGTCAGCGTGTCGACGCCGAAGAAGTCGACCGTGCCGATGTCGTTGAGCGTCTCCATCAGCGCCAGCGCCACGCCCGCCGCGATCGACGGCCGCGCGAGCGGCACGCCCACGCTCCAGAAGGTCCCCCAGCCGCCGCGCCCCAGCGTCCGCCCCACTTCGAGCGCGCAGGCCGATTGCTCGAGGAACGCGGCGCGGGTCAGCAGATAGACGTAGGGATAGAGCACCAGCGACAGCACCACCGCCGCCCCCGGCAGGCTGCGGATGTCGGGAAACCAGTATTCGGGGCCCGACAGGCCGGTAAGGTCCCGCAACATGGTCTGCACCGGCCCCGCATAGTCGAGCAGTCCGGTATAGGTGTAGGCGATGACATAGGCCGGTACCGCCATGGGCAGCAGCAACAGCCACTCGAAGGCGCGACGCCCGGGAAAGCGGCACATGGCCACCAACCACGCCGTGCCCACCCCGATCAGGCTCACGCCGACACCGACCCCGGCAAGCAAAAAGCCGGTGTCGTGCAGGTAGCGCAGCAGGACGGTCTCGATCAGATGGTCCCAGACCTCCGCCGCGGGCCATAGCCAGCTGCCCAGGACCACGAGCACCGGCAACGCGATCAGGCCCGCGCCGAAGGTGGCCAGGACGGACCAGCCATCGGGCTTCCACTGGACGGCAAGCCGGCGCACCGATGCCACGGCTTCGGTCATCGAGGTGTCCACAAGGGGACCCGGTGCGGGTCCGTCTCAGCGTGGATGGTCATCTCCGGGTCCATCGATACCGGTGATCCGCGAGCACTGCTGGTGCCGCGCCCAGCAATAGCTATTGCGATTGATTCTGACCAGCAAGGACAGCAGCCACAGACCGGCACCTGGCCGGTGCCATCACGTCTCGGTGTCTTCGCCGGCGCCGGCCTCCTCGAAGTAGGAACGATCGACCTCGACCTGCGCGCTGCCCTCGTCGTCGTCCTCCCCATCGCTCTCGTCGAGGAGATCGGATCGGTCCCGGCGGAATGCGTCGATGGCCGGACGCGCGTCGAGCAAACCGGCGGCCTTGAGCTCCTCGAGCCCCGGCAGCTCCTCCAGCTTCTCGAGGCCGAAATGGTCGAGGAAGGCTTCGGTGGTCATCCAGGTCAGCGGCCTGCCGGGCGAGCGGCGGCGACGCCCGGGGCGGATCCATCCCGCCTCCAGCAGCACGTCGAATGTGCCCTTGGACTGGCCGACGCCGCGGATCTCCTCGATCTCGGCGCGGGTCACCGGTTGGTGGTAGGCGATGATCGCCAGGGTCTCGACGGCCGCCCTCGACAGTTTGCGCTGGACTTCGGTCTCGATCTTGAGCTGGTCGGCGAGGTCCGGCGCGGTGCGCAGAGCCCAGCGCCCGGCACTGCGCTCCAGCACCACGCCGCGGTGTCGGTAGTGCTCGCGCAGCTCTTCGAGCAACGGGCGCACCTCGGTGCCCGTGGGCAGGCGCGACGCGAGTGCGCGCTCGTCGAGCGGCTGGGCCGAGGCGAACAGCAACGCTTCGACCAGGCGGAGCTGGCGGGCGCGCTCGTCCATGGTCATCGGCCGCCCTCGCGTCCTTTGAGGTAGATCGGCCCGAAAGCCCTGTCCTGGCGCAAGCTGATGCGGCCGGAGCGGGCCAGCTCCAGCGTCGCCGCGAAGGTCGAGGCGATCGCCGAGCGATGGACGATCCCGGACCCCAGCTCGGGCGGCAGGAAGCTCTGCAGCGTCTGCCAGTCCGGCACATTGCCGATCAGGGTCTGCAGCCGCTTGATCGCCTCCTCGACCGAATGCAGCTCCGGCGGGCGGATCGCGAGCGAGGTCGCCTTGGCGCGCTTGCGCTGGTCGGCATAGGCGCGCAAGAGGTCGTAGAGGGTGACGTCGAAGATCGTGGTGCGCACGACCGGAATGGCGTCGGGCTCGCCTCGCCCGTAACGTCGCCGACCGAGTTGCGGGCGCGCCATCAGTCGCTGGCCGGCCTCGCGCATGGCCTCGAGCCGGCGCAACTGGAATTTGAGCGCGGCGGCCATCTCGGGCCCGCTGGGCTGCTCCTCGTTGTCGCTTTTGGGCAGCAGCAGGCGCGATTTCAGATAGGCCAGCCACGCCGCCATCACCAAATAGTCCGCGGCGAGATCCAGCCGCTTCTCGCGCGCACGCACGACGAAGGCGAGGTACTGCTCGGCGAGTTGGAGGATCGACACGCGGGTGATGTCGACCTTCTGGTCGCGTGCCAGCTCGAGCAGGACGTCGAGCGGCCCTTCGAAGCCCTCGATGTCCAGGATCAGCCGCTCGGGCACGTCGAGCGTCGTGACGTTGGGCCGGTCCTCTTGGAAATCGGTTTCGCGCTCGCTCATCGTCGCCGCCAGGTTATGCGTGCCACAGGCGGATACCGGTCACCTCGCCCACGAGAGTCTGCACCTCGACGCCGGACAGGAGCCCGATCAGATCGAACAGGAACCCGATAGCCGGCACCAGGATTGCGCTCAGAATGCGCAACTCCACCCCTGCCTCCGCGGCCAGGATCGGTACTACGAACAGAACCCCGATGATGATGAATAGACCATAGGGCTCCAGCCGCGCCAGGGGGATCGCCAGCCTCTCGGGCAGCAGGCCGACCGCTACCCGGCCACCGTCGAGGGGCGGCACCGGCAGCATGTTGAACACCGCCAACGCGCAGTTGATCAGGATCGACCAGGCCAGCGCGCTGACCACCCAGTTTGCGGTCGCCGGCGGCAGGATCACGGCCAGATGGACCAGCAGCGCCGAGACCAGCGCCAACGCTACGTTGGTCCCGGGTCCGGCCGCGGCGACGAGGATCATGTCGCGGCGTGGGTTATTGAGGCGCCCGAAGTCCACCGGCACCGGCCGCGCCCAGCCGAACAGGATCGGCGCGCGCAGCAGCACCAGGAGTGCCGGCAGCAGCACGGTGCCGAAGGCGTCGACATGGCGCAGCGGATTGAAGGTCACGCGTCCCTGGCGATAGGCGGTGTCGTCGCCGAGGCGCCAGGCGACGAATCCGTGAGCCGCTTCGTGAAAGGTGATCGCGAGGATCACAGGGACGGCGATCGCGATGACGCCGAGAACGGATTGGGACCACTCCACCCGATCACCCGAGGACTGGGGACATCAAGGCTTCAAGCTGCCGCACCAGCACGGCGGGGTCAATCGAGGGCGGCGCCGGGCGCATGGCCTCCGCGCGCTCCAGCCGTGCCCAGGCATTGTCGCTCAGCGCCGGCACGGTGGCGAGCACCTCCGCCGTGCCGGCGGGGTCGCCCGAGCAATGCAGCACCGCGTCGCAGCCGGCCTCGAGCGCGCCGGTCGCGCGCTCGGCCATGGAACCGGCCAGCGCCTTCATCTCGATGTCGTCGGACAGCAGGAACCCGTCGAACCCGATGTGGCCGCGCACCACCTCGCCGATCACCGTGGGCGAGAGCGTGGCCGGTAGGTCGGGATCGATCGCCGTGTAGACCACATGCGCGGTCATCGCGCACGGCGCGTCGCGCAGCGCGCGGAAAGGGGCGAAATCCGTGGCCTCGAGCTCGGCTCGCGCGGCATCGACCCGTGGCAGCGCCTCGTGGCTGTCGAGCGTGGCCCGGCCATGGCCGGGGATGTGCTTGACCACGGGCAGTACGCCGGCTGCGAGGAAGCCCTCCATCGCGGCGCGGCCGAGCCGCGCCACCTGCTCCGGCCGGTCCCCCAGGGCCCGGTCGCCGATCACCGCGTGCGCCCCCGGCACCGCCATGTCGAGAACCGGAGCGCAGTCGACAGTGATCCCGAGCGCGGCCAACTCGGCTCCGATGGCACGGGCATTGAGCCGGACGGCCTCCTCGGCCGTTTCGATGTCGCGGCCGGCGAGGGCCGCGAACCGCGCGCCCGCCGGCGCGTCGCGCCAGTGCGGCGGGCCCAAGCGCTGCACGCGGCCGCCCTCCTGGTCTATGAGCACCGGCGCGTCGTCTCGCCCGACGACATCGCGAAAGTCGCGCACGAGCGCGCGAACCTCGCCGGGCGTCGCCACATTGCGCGCGAACAGGATAAGTCCCAGCGGGTTTCGCTCCGCGAACAGGGCCCGCTCCGTCTCGCCCAACGCCAGGCCGGCGCAACCGACGATCGCCGCCCTGGGACGTGTCGCGCTCACGCCTCGATCACGATGCAGCTCACGTCGCGGGCCTGCAGCTTGCCGCACAGCCCTTCGGCCGCATCGCGCGACTTCAAGGGTGCCGCCTGGAGCCGGTAGAAGATGCCCTTCTCCTCGCCCAGGTCCACCTTCTCTATGACCAGGTCCAAATCGCCCAGCAGATCCTTGTTGCCCTCTTGCAGTCGGAGCCAGGTCTGCGTCGCCTCTTCGGGCGTGCGGAAGGCGGCGAGCTGGACGCGGAACGGACCGATCAGCTCCGCCGTGGTCGGCGGCTTGCCCGGTTTGCTCTCGGCAGGCGTTTCCTCGGCGGACGGCGTAGCCGCCACCTGCTCCGGCTCGGACATCGGCTCGGCGGGCTCGTCCTGGGCCGGAGCCGAGGCGCCCGCCGCGGGTTCTTCGGGCTTTGCGGGCGGCGCCTTCACGGCCGCCTGTTCCTCCCCGTTCCCGGTTTCCTCGCCGCGTCCATTCTCACCTTCGCCCGCGAGCACCGGCGGGACGTAGCGCTCGACGCCCGTCTCGCCTTCGATCGCCTCGTAAACCGCAACGTCCTGGTTGGGCACCTCGAGCCCACCTGGATCGGCCGGCTGCACCTTGATCGGGTCCGTATCGGCCTGGATGACCGGCGCCACGCTCTCCGAGCCGTTGCGCAGGCCGAGATTATAGGCGTACCAGACCAGCCCGACGAAGCTGGCGAACAGAACCAGCGCCAAGCCCACCTTGATCACTGTCGACCAGGATCGTGCATCGTCGATGCCGTCGTCGGCGCCGTAGGCTGTGTTCGACAGCAGTTCGGCACGACTGTCGTCCGCCGTCATCACATCTCCTCGACGGGCTCAACGCCCATCACGGCCAATCCCGAGGCTACGACATCGGCCACGGCCTGGACCAGCGCCATGCGGGCATGGGTCGTTGCCTCGTCCCCGGGCACGATGAAGCGCAGCGCCTCGTCGTCCTTGCCCTTGGTCCACAGGCCGTGGAACTCGCCCGCCAGATCATAAAGGAAAAAGGCGATTCGGTGTGGCTCGTGCGCCTCCGCCGCGCTCTCGACGATCCGCGGCCAGGTGGCCAGGCGCTTGACCAGCGCCAGCTCCAGCTCGCCCGAGAGCAGCGCAAGCTCGGCGCGGCGCAGTGCCGCGCGAGAAAGGTCAATCTCCGGAAACGCCTCGGCGGCGTTGCGAAACACCGAATGGCAGCGCGCATGGGCATACTGCACGTACCACACCGGGTTCTCGCGCGACTGCTCCAGCACCTTGGCGAGGTCGAAGTCGAGCGGCGCGTCGTTCTTGCGCGTGAGCATGATGAAACGCACCACGTCCTTGCCCACCTCGTCGATCACCTCGCGCAGGGTGACGAAGGTGCCGGCGCGCTTCGACATCTTCACCGGCTCGCCGGCCTTGGTCAGCTTGACGAGCTGGCACAGCAGGACGTCGAGCGCCGCCTCGCCGTCGCTGATCGCCCGGACCGCCGATCGCATGCGCTTGACGTAGCCGCCGTGGTCGGCGCCCCAGACGTCGATCATGTCGACGAAACCGCGGCGCGCCTTGTCGCGGTGGTAGGCGATGTCGGTGGCAAAATAGGTCCAGCTGCCGTCGGACTTCTTGAGCGGCCGGTCGACGTCGTCGCCGAACTCGGTCGAGCGGAACAGGTGCTGCGGCCGCGGCTCCCAGTCCTCCGGCGTCTTGCCCTTGGGCGGCTCCAGCACGCCCTCATAGATCAGGCCCCTGGCCTCGAGATCGTAGAATGCCTCGTCGACCGCGCCTGCGTCGACCACCGCGCGCTCGGAGGTGAACACGGCGTGCTCGACGCCGAGCGCGGCGAGATCGTCGCGGATCAGCGCCATCATCGCGTCGAGCGCGAAGTCGCGCACCGGCTCGAGCCAGGCGTCCTCGTCCTGGTCGCGCCACTTGTCGCCGTCGCGCTCGGCCAGCGCGGCGCCCACCGGAACCAGATACTCGCTCGGATAGAGCCCTTCCGCGATCTCGCTCACCGCGTCGCCCTGCGCCTCGCAGTAGCGCAGATGGACCGAGCGGGCGAGCGTGTCGACCTGCGCACCCGCATCGTTGATGTAGTACTCCCGGGTGACCGCGTAGCCCGCCTTCTCGAGCAGGGCGGACAGCGCGTCGCCCACCACCGCGCCGCGTGCGTGGCCGACATGGAGCGGCCCGGTCGGGTTGGCCGAAACGTACTCGACATTGACCTTGCGCCCCGCGCCCAGATTGGAATCGCCGTAGGCCTTGCCGGCGTCGAGGATCTCGCCCAGCCGTGCCTGCCAGAACGACGGGCCCAGGCGCAGATTGACGAAGCCCGGCCCCGCGACTTCGGCCTCGGTCACATCGGGATGGGTGCGCATGCGCGCCGCCAGCGGCTCGGCGATGTCGCGCGGCTTGCGCCCGGCTGCCTTGGCCAGCACCAGCGCGGCGTTGGTCGACAGGTCGCCATGCGCCGGCTCCCGCGGCGGCTCTGCGGTGACGGCGGAGGTGTCGGCGTTTCGGGGCACCAGCCCGTCCTCGGCCAGCGCCTCGAGCTCCTTGTCGATTTCGGCCTTGAACAAGGCGAACAGATTCATGGCTCGTCCCGTCCGGACAGGCGCCTGTGCGTGTCCAGCGCGAAAGTGTCGGTCATTCCCGATATATAGTCGGCTACGACCCGGGCGCTGCGCTGCGTGCCCTGGCGGTCGATGCGGTCCTGCCAGTCCGCCGGCAGGTCCTGCGGCCGGGCGAAGAAGTGCCCGAACAGACCGTGGACCACGCGCCGCGCCCGCTCGGTCATGCGGGTGACCTTGTAATGCCTGTACATGCGGTCGAACAGGAATTTCTTCTGCGCCGCCATCTCCGCCGCCGCGGCCTCGGACAGCGCCGCCACCGGCGCCCCCAGCGCCCGGATCTCGGCCGCCGAGCCCGGCTTCGTCCGCTCCAGCTTGGCGATGGTCGTTGCCAGCAGGTCGGCCACCATCCGGTCGATCAGCCGGCGCACACCCTCGTGGATCCGGCGCGGCATCTCGATCGAGCCGTGCGCGGTCCGGACCTCTTCGAACACCGCGTGGACGTGGGGCAGCGTTTCCAGATCCTCGAGCGCGAACAGCCCGGCGCGCAGCCCGTCGTCGAGGTCGTGGTTGCAGTAGGCGATGTCGTCGGCGAGCGCCGCCACCTGCGCCTCTGCGGACGGATGGGTGTCGAGCTCGAGGTCGTGGCGCGCGACATACTCGGCAATGGGCGCGGGCGGCACGGGTGCGCCGGGGCGGACGAGCGGCCCGTTGTGCTTGACCGTGCCCTCGAGCGCCTCCCAGCTCAGGTTGAGCCCGTCGAAGGCGGCGTAGCGCGATTCGAGCCGGGTCAGGATGCGCAGGGTCTGGGCGTTGTGGTCGAAGCCGCCATAGTCGGCCATGGCCTCGTCCAGCGCCTCCTCGCCGGCATGACCGAAGGGCGGATGGCCCAGATCGTGGGCCAGCGCGACCGCCTCGGCCAGATCCTCGTTGAGGCCCAGCTCCCGGCACAGCGTGCGCGCGATCTGGGAAACCTCGAGCGAGTGGGTCAGGCGCGTGCGGTAGTGGTCGCCCTCCACGGCCACGAACACCTGGGTCTTGTGCTTGAGCCGGCGGAAGGCGGTCGAGTGGACGACCCGGTCGCGGTCGCGCTGAAAGGGGGTGCGGATCGCGCTCTCGCGCTCGGCATGCAGGCGGCCGCGACTGTCTTCCGGCCGGCAGGCGAAAGGCGCGTACAGGATGGTCGACCGGAAGCGGGACATGGCGCGACCATAGGGCCGCGCCCCCGGCGCCGCAACGCCGCCTCCGGGCCGCACGGGAGGTTTGACATTCGCCGCGCGAGCCTTAGATACCGTGGCGAATCCGCTGGCTCACAACGGCAAACCGGGGCAGCCATGACCGACGTCCAGACCGCCGAACAGGATCACGCGCTCGCCATCAGCGCCAGCGCCGCGCGCCGCGTGGCCGAACTGGTCGAGCAGGAAGGCGACGGCAGGCTGATGCTGCGCGTCAGCCTCTCCGCGGGCGGCTGCGCCGGGTTCCAGTACGGCTTCGACTTCGACGACACGGTCAACCCCGACGACCACGTGTTCGAGCGCGACGGCGTCAAGGTGGTGATCGACGAGATCTCGCTCGAGATGCTCAAGGGCGCGGAGGTCGACTTCGTCGAGGAACTGGTGGGCTCCTACTTCACGCTCAAGAACCCCAACGCCGCCTCGACCTGCGGCTGCGGCGTGTCGTTCTCGATCTGACGCTTCCCCTTCGGCTTGCCCGCCCGCGGGCCGGGCGCTAGCGTCCCGCACGTGATTCTGCGGGACGGAGCGCCATGGCCACCATCGCCACCTGGAACGTCAACTCGATCAAGGCCCGGCTGCCCAACGTGCTGGAGTGGTTGGGCGAGTTCGCGCCCGACGTGGCGCTGCTTCAGGAAACCAAGTGCCTGGAGGAGAACTTCCCGGCGATGGAGGTCGGTGACCTCGGCTACAACGCCGCCGTCGCCGGGCAGAAGAGCTACAACGGCGTCGCCATCCTCTCGAAGAGCCCCATCGAGGTCGAGCACCGCGCCCTGCCGGGCGGCGACGGGGACGAGCAGGCGCGCTACATCGAGGCGGTGACCGAGACGCCGGCGGGCGTGATACGCGTGGCCTCGATCTACCTGCCCAACGGCAACCCGGTCGGCACCGAGAAGTTCGACTACAAGCTCGAATGGCTCGCGCGATTGCGCGCGCAGGCGGCCGGGATCCTCGCGCTCGAGGAGGTCACGGTGCTGGGCGGCGATTACAACGTCATCCCGACCGACGAGGACGTTTGGGACCCGGCCGCCATGGCCGACGACGCGCTGATGCAGCCCGAATCGCGCGCCGGGCTGCGCGCGATCCAGTATCTCGGCTGGACCGACGCGTTTCGCGCCCTGCACCGCGAGCCGGGGCTCTACTCGTTCTGGGACTATCAGCGCGGCGCGTGGCAGAAGGACCACGGCATGCTGATCGACCACCTCCTGCTGTCGCCGCAGGCCGCCGATCTACTAGTAGAGTGCCGGATCGACAAGAAACCGCGCGGCAAGGAGAAGGCGTCGGACCACACGCCGATCTGGTGCGAGCTCGCGCGTGCCGGCTGAGATGCCGCGCACCCTGGTTATCCAGTGCCACAACGAAGCCGCCGCGCGCGCAGGCTGGCTGGCGCACTGCATTCGATCGCGGGTTTCGCGCTGTGGCCGGAAGCGGGTGCGGTGCTGAACCAAGCTCGACAACTTTCCGCGATCCGGTTGTGGCGGTTCGCCGGAAACCCGAAAATCGCGGGCCAATGGTGGACAGGCGCCGGCCCGATGAATATCCATTCGCTTTCCAACTCCATTCTCGGGGAACCACATGTACAGCCTGCACGCTGTCGTTCCCTTCATCGGATATCCCTATGAAGGCGAGAACACCGCTTGCAATCTGTGTGGCTCGTGGGAATCGACACTAATCTGCAGGCACGACCGCCGCCTGAAACATTTGCGCACGGTTGCCTGCGCCGGCTGCGGTCTGTTGCGCACGGATCCAATGCCGACCGACGATGAACTCGATCGCTACTACGCGGTCTCCTACCGGCTCGATTACCAGTTGGCTTTCGGGCGGCCTCCGCGATTCCACCGGAAGCGGAGCCAGCGCGCGGCCGAGGCCCGCCTCGAGCTGCTTCGCCCGGCGCTTCGGGCCGGCACGCGCCTCCTCGATTTGGGGTCCGGGTCTGGCGAATTCCTCGCCGAAGCCGCCCGCTTCGGTCTGGACCCGACCGGCATCGAACCGGGGAAGGCGTACGCTGCCTATTCGCGCGACAAATACAATGTCGAGATGATCGAACAACCCTGGAACTCGATTTCCTTCCCCGACCGGAATTTCTCGGTGATCGCTGCGCACCACGTCCTCGAACACCTCAACCGCCCGGTCGATGCGTTGCGCAAGCTTGCCGGGTGGCTCGAGGACGATGGCGTGCTTTATGTGAGCGTTCCCGACATGTCGCCCCGACCCCGCAAGCCGGCCTTCGAGCGGTTTCATTTCGCGCATGTCTACGGCTTCACGCCGATAACCCTCCGATGGGCAGCGACGATATGTGGATTGGAGCCCGATCCCCGCTTCCCTCAAAATGGCACCACGATGGTGTTGCGTAAGCGGCGTGCGCCGATCCAACCGGACGAGATTTCCGAGCGGACCTTGCAACGAATGGCGCCGCAACCGGCGGCCGGGGCCATGATCGATCTCTATCCAAGTCCCCATCCCGTCCGGCATCTGGTAAGCGGCAAATGGCTGGCCGACGCGGGCCGGCGCTTGATCAAGGATGTTCGGGATATGCTGCCGGGGTCCTGATTTGTCCGGGCATCCAGGAAAGGCGAGAAAACGATCCCTGTTGATCCGTAGCCGGCGCCCGGCCGGGACAGCGGCGTCGACCGCAAGCCGAGGGGCAGGGAGAAGGCGTCGGACCATGCGCCGGCATGGCGCCGATTGGCCTGGCGATCTCGCCAAATTATATCGTTAGAATGACAATATTGTCTCAAAAAATCAGGCGGCGGTCGTGCGAAAGGGTCAATCGACTAGGCAGGCTATTACGCCAACCCGCCCGTCACCAGCAGCGCCGCGATAAACCACATCACCGTCGCTACGAGGCCATCGAGCAGGCGCGTGGCGAGGGGGCGGCGGAAGACGGGGGAGATCGCCCGAGCCCCTGCCGCCAGGCCGGCGAACCAAATCACCGAGCCGGTGACGGCGCCCGCGAGGAAGGCCAGGCGGTCGGGCCAGCCGGCGTATTGCGCGCCGATGCCGCCGAGCATGACCACCGTGTCGAGATAGACGTGCGGGTTGAGGAAGGTGAAGCCGGCGGTGGCGAGGAGGACGCGGCGCAGGCTGCCCGCCGCCGCCGTCTCGGCTTCAGCGGCGTCGAGACCCTGATGGTCGCGGCGCAGGGCGTTCCAGGCGGTGCGCGCACCGAACCATACGAGGTAGGCGGCGCCGGCCCAGCGCGCCGCGATGACCAGCAACGGCGCCTGGGCGATCAGCGCGCCGAGCCCGGCGACACCCAACGATATCAGCACGGCGTCGGCGACGGTGCACAGCGCGGCCACGGCGAAGACGTGCTGGCGCAGCACACCCTGGCGGATGACGAAGGCGTTCTGCGCGCCGATGGCGACGATCAGCCCGAGCCCCGTGGCCAGGCCGATGCCGAACACGCCCGGATCGAAGCCCTGGACGCTACTCACGCGCCCGCGCGATCCAGCCGGTGACCATGGCCAGGCCGAGCGTCGCCAGGCAGTAGCCGATCAGGTGGCTGTTGCCCGCCGACAGCCAGCTCATCGGCTGCCCCATCACCGGCAGCAGCCCGAGCGTGTTGCCCCACGAGATGCCCCAATGGGCGACGTGCATCCAGGCGAGGATGAACAGCGCGAAGGACAGCACGCGCCCGGCGTCCTGGTCCTGGAAGTCGCCGCGTCCCAAATTGCGCTCGGCGAGGCGCGCGGTGGCGAGCAGCCCGGCGACATAGAGGAGTTGCACCGCGAGCAGCGCCAGCCCGGCATGGCCGCCGAAGCGGTTGAGGAAGAAGGCGGTGATGAAGTCGTCCTGCACCGCCGGCACCTTCATCACCGTGCCGTTGTCGCCGAACCAGTCTTGCGCGCCATCCCAGCCGCCGAGCGCGACATGGTCGAGCGCGGCGAGCACCTGCGCGCCCGAATGCGGGTGGAGATCGGGTTCGACCCAGACCTGGATGCGGTCCTTGTTGGGAAATCCCTCGGGCACCGCCTCGGGGTTGCCGTGGACCCAGACCAGCAGCGCCACCAGCGCCGCGCCGACGACGATCAGCGCCGGGCGCAGCCCGACCCAGGCCCAGGCCATGCGCATCGCGCTCGACCGCCACACGCCCAGCTTCCAGCCAAAGGCGGCCGTGGCGACGCCCAGGATGATCAGCGGCGAGAAGTCGCGCACGCCCGCGGCGACGCTCAGCGCGAACAGCAGGAAGATCCCCGCGACGCGCAGATAGGGCAGCAGGAAGCGGATCGGCGAGCGTCGGAAGGCGCGCACCTCGCGCAGCCGCGCCTCGGTCAGGTGCAGGCCGACGAAGCCGAGCAGCACGGCGGCGAGCGTCTTGGTCAGCTCGACCGGCTGGACGCCGCCGATACCCTCCTCCCCGCCGAGCGCGAACTGCGCCACCAGAAGGCCGGCGATAGCGAGGGCTGCGAGCGCGAACACGCTCTCGCGGTTGAACAGCCGGATCCACACGCGCTCCCAGATCCACAGCGGCACCGCACCGGCGCCGGCGAAAGCCATTCCAGCGAGCGCGAGGATCTGCGCGTGCTTGGTGCCGAAGGGCAGCCACCAGGTGTTGTCGGCGCCGGCGCCGAGCTGAAACAGCGTCACCGTGCCCGTCCCGGCCAGCGCCACGCCCAGCGCCCACAGGACGCCGCTCCAGCCGCCCAGCCGGCCGTGCAGCGCCAGCGACACGCTGCCCCACAGCCACGCGGCCCACGCCGCCCAGGCCATCAGCGAGGCATCGGGTCCTCCGGCGCCGGTGCGCACCAGCCAGAACAGCCAGACGCCGGCCATGAGCGGCGGCCAGACCAGCAGCGGCGGCACGAAGCCGGTCCAGCGGCCATTGGCCCGCCACCACAGGAAGCCGAGCAGCGCCGCCGCGAGCAGCGCCAGGACGCCGGCGGGCGCGAGGCGCTTCGGCCCCAGGGACCTCAGCCACTCCACCGGCGGCTTGCCGTCGCCGATCCAAGACGCCGGCTGCAGCGGCACCGGCGCCGCATCGTCGTCGCGCCAGAAATCCTCGGCGCTGCGCGGCCGCAGGGTGAGCGCGTCCGCGCCGGCGTCGAGCGCGTAGCGGGTGCGGCCCAGGATCAGGCTCTCGACATGGCCGAACGCGCCGTCCACCTCGATGCTCAGCTGGGGGAACGTCACGCCCTCGCCACTGGCGCGCGACAGCACCACGTCGTAGCGCCGTGCGCCGGGCGCGAGCCAGAAGCTGCCCGCGCGCCAGACCACGCCCGCCGCGCCGGGCGGCAGCGCCGCGATCTTCCAGCGATCGGCGCAGTTGACCGCGCCGCCGATGCCGAACAGCGGCAGCTCGGCGCGGTCCGCGGCGAACCATTCGCGCGCCGCCCATTTGGCCTCGATGCGCAGACGGCGCCATCCCGAGTTGCAGACGTCGTGCGCGGCCTCCCCCGTCGGCGTCACCCGCCCGTCGGCCCACACCGCTTGGCGCCCGGCATCCGGTTCGCGCAGCACCAGCCGGTCGTTCGACACGGAAGCGACCGTCACCGTGGCGCCGTCGAAGGCGATGCGGTCGCCCTCCTTCAGCCGCCAGCGCTGGAGCAGCAGGCTGTCATATCGGTCGGTCCTCAGGTCGACCTTCCGCTGGAGCGAGCGGTTCGCCAGCACCCATCCGTCCCGGTCGCGGGTCACGCCCAGATGCGCGTCGTCGGCCGAGCGCGGGCCCGGGCGCTGGCCGAGCCTGTCATGGCCCAGCGTGACCGGCGTCTCGCCGGCGCCCACGGCGACGTCGCCCGCGAAGCCGCCGGCGGGCGCGCGCTCCACGGCCTCGCGGATCGCCCACGCCCAGCCGAAGTGGAGCCCGGCCAGGACCAGGACGATTGTGGCGGCTACGGCCCAGCGCGCGTAGCTCATTCCTCGGCCTCCGGCTCGGGCTCGAGCCCGGCGAGGATGCGCGAGACCACCGGCGCACAGGCCTGACCGCCGGTGCGCAGCCCGCCGATCGCGTGGGAGACCATGCAGGCGAAGGCCACGCGCCGGGCGCCGAATGCGCCGGGGTCCTCGGGCTCGCGCCAGCCGATGAACCAGGCCGAGTTGAACGACTTCGACTTGTCGATCTCCGCGGTGCCGGTCTTCCCGTAGGTTCGGCAGGCCAGATCGCCCTTGTCGCGGAACGCGGCGGGCGCGGTGCCGACCTCGGGCACGGCCTTCATGCCGCCGCGCAACTCGGCCAGCAGCACCGGATCGAGCCCCAGCGGCTCGGCCTCGGGCACGGGCACGGCCTGGCGGTTCCAGCTCTCGATCAGGTGCGGGCGCACGCGGCGGCCGGTGGCGATGGCGCTGGCGACGGTGGCCATGTGCAGCGGCGAGACGGACACCGACTGGCCGATGCCGTTGAGCGCCACCACCCACATCAGCAGGTTCTCGACGCTGCGGGGGTTGGAGCGCGGCAGGGCGATCTCACGCAGCGCATTCTTGGGCAGCTGGGCGAAGAGCACGTCGGCGCCGACATCGTCCTGGCGCCGGAACAGCCGCGCCTCGGGCGGCAGATTCCAGGCCAGGTCCATCCGCTCGCGATCGTCGAGGCCGAGCACGCGGGCGGTCTCCAGCACGCGCGTGGTCGGCGGCCGCACCGGGACCAGCGCCGGCGCTTCGGACAGGCGCCTCGCGTAGTCGGCGATCTCCTCGCGGTCGAGCAGCACCGCCATGCGCGCGAACCAGATGTTGATCGAGAACTGCACCGCCTCGTGCAGGCCGAAGCGCGGGTCCTGCGGCACCTGCTCGACGCAGGCGCGCGAGCGGTCGGGCCGCTCGAAATAGCGGCCGATGTCGGCGCCGCCGAAGTTGGAGATCGAGCGGTTGCCGCCCGTGGGCGCGTAGGAGCTCTGGCCGGGGGACAGGCCCGTCGCCGGGTGGAGCTCGCCTGCCGACAGGCCCATCATGATCGGGCGCAATTCCTCGAACTTATCCGGCCCGGCGCGCATCAGCGCCAGCCCGACCATCGGCTTGAAGGTCGAGCCCGGCGTGTTGTTGCGGTCGATGATCTGCCAACCCAGCACCGACGAGGGGTCGCGCAGCGGGAAGGCACGGCCGAAGGCGGCGTAGTCCCAGGCCGTCGCGCCAGGCTGCACCTTCGGGTGCGCGGCCGCAGCCAGGATCGCGCCGGTGTCGGCGTCGAGCACCACCACCGCGCCCTTGCGCTCGTCGGCATAGAGATCGTCGCCGAACCGCCCGATGCCCCACTCGATCGCCTCCTGGGCGAGGCGCTGGTACTCGCTGTCGAGCGTCAGGCGCACGTCGGTTTCGCGCTCGGCCAGGTCGCTCGAGGCGAGCAGGCCCGAGAGGCTGAAGCTGGCGCCGGGCCCGAAGCCGACGATCGGCATGACGCCGAGATCGAATGCCGCCTCCGTCGCCTCTCCGCCGCCCTCCGAGTCGGTCAGGGCGACGCCGTCGTGGCTGCGGACGACGAACTCCTTGGCCGGACGGCCGCGGCGCAACGGACGCCAGTCGTAGCCACCCTCCGCAGTACGATGGATCGCAAGTCCGGCGACCGCGTCGGTGCAGCTCGGCGACGGCTCGACCAACAGGTCGACCGGCGCATCTGCGCTCGCCAGCCGCACGGTGGCGCCCACGGGCCTGCACGGCTCGACCGGCGCGCCCTGCTCGTCTCCGCCGGCCTCGGCGCCTTCGGGAATGACGATCGCAGGCTCGCGGCCTGCCGGCGGCTCGGCGATCGTGATCTGCGCGCCCTCGGGCACCTCGACCGGCTCGCCGATCACCTGGATCGCCATGTCCCCGACCGCCGGGCCGCGGAACCGCACCCGCCCATCCTCGCGCGCAACGGCGAGCCATTCGCCGAAGCCCGGCCGCAGGTCACCCTGGTGGACGAAACCGAAGGTCTCAGGCACCAGCCGCGCCGGGCGCAGCGGGTGGCCGTCGGTATTGAAGGCAGACCACGCTTCCTCGGTGCGGTCGGCGGCCACATCGCGGTCGTCACGCACGGCGGCGATACGGCGCGCGTCGTTCCACAGCCGCACCTGCTCGACAATCAGTCCGCCGAGCGCGCTGCCATGGAGCGCGCGCAGCAGGCGGCGCTGCTCTGAGAGCACTTCGGGCGGCGGCAGTGCGTCCTCGGCCTCGAGGCGCAGCAGATGGTCGGGCGGTGCCAAGTCCAGGCCACCGTCGGGCCGCGACGCTATCAATCCCGCCTCGACGAGCTGGAGAAAGAGCTGACGGTCCTCGGCGCGCTCGCGCGTCTCGCCCTCACCCTCCGTGGCCTGCTCGGCATAAAGCCCGGCCAGCCGGTCGTAGGCGCCGACCAGCACCGCAAGCGCCGCAAGCGCCGCCAGCACCGCTGCAGCGGTCGCAAGCGCGCGTCCGATCATCGGCAGGGTCTCGTCAAGGCGGTGGGGCCGCTGGCGGTTGGCACGTCAGCTTACAGTGCGCGAGCTGGCGCGCGAGCGCAATTCCCGAGCCGAGCGACGCCAAGATAATCGTGCTATCCGGCCGCCAGGTTGCGCCGGCGGCTCAGGGCAATGCTGGCCTCGCTGACATGCATGGTGCGGTGAGCGCGTTCGTGGAAACGCAGCACGTAGCTGCCGACGATGAACATCTGCCCGGGCTCCAGCATAACCGGTTCGCGCAATCCGGCCCACGGGTCCAGCCGCGTCAGCGGCGACCCGTCGGACTTCAGAACGTGCACCGCCGCGTTGCCGTCGGCCAGCGTCAGTTCGAGCCTGCCGTCGTCGGTCAGCCGGGCGCTGAGGTGGCGGCGCGAGAGGTTGAGCGAGTTGAGCTGGGCGCCGTTGTGCGGCGAGCCCGGCTCCCATTCCAGGCTGTCGGGATGGGTGAACAGCTCGAGCGGAAGGTCGGGCTGCGGGTTCTTGGGGCGAACGCTCGAGCGGCCGAGGATCAGCGGCGCCGAGCTGAGCGGAAACGACAGGTCCGCGTTCAGCCGCAGGATGCCGTGATGCATGCCGGACAGCGGCGAGGGATCGAGGGTCAGGAGCGCGCCCGATTCGGTCTTGAGCGCGCTGGGGATCGCCACGACCGGCTTGAACCCGGTGTCGCGCGGCAGCCGGTAGTAGAGATCCGCGCTGTCGGCGCGGGCCTCGAGCGCCAAGCCCCGCGTCGGCACGCCGTGCGCGCCGGCCTTGTGGTCGAGCGGCAAACCATCGGCGTCGAACCAGATGGTCCATTGGCGCAACCCCGGCACCTCGTGGTCGCCGTCGATGCGCATCAGCGCGATGCCGGCGAGGCGCAGGTCGAAACGCGAGGAGATCGGCGTCTTGCTGCCCGAGCGCGCGTCCTCCTCGCCCGTGCCGAACAGCCGGGCGAGCGCGCCGGGGCGGGCCTCTTCCTCCTTGTCGAGCTTGCGGCTGCGCGGCAGGGCCTGCGGCTCGTCCACCGGGCGGATCGCGATGCGCAGGCGCTCGCCAGCCTCCTCACCGCCGGTCACCTCCCACTCGACCGTGCCGTCGCCGCCCACCGGCTTGCCCGGCGAGACCTCGATCGCCTCGTCGTCGGCGTAGACACGCTCGGCGTCGGCGGCGTTGAGGTTGATGGCGATGTGGCCGCGCCGGTGCGCGAACCATACCGGTGCGCGCACCGGGCCACTCGCGTCGGGCGTGATCAGGAGCGAGCCCTGGCCGCGATAGACGCCGGCCGGGCGCTTGACCTGCGCGCCCTTGTGCCAGAACGACCAGCGGGGTAGCTCCTGCAGCTCCTCGCCAGGACGGCCCATCAGCACGCGGCCGACGAGCACGTCCGTGTCGTCGGGGACGAACACGCCGACGCCGAATTGGAACGCCACCGCGTCGTCGGCCAGCCCGGCCGAGGGCATCACGGTGTAGTTGGGTCTGCGATCGCGAGGCAGCGAGCGGCCGAACTTGCGTGCGTGCAGCGCCGCGAGATTGCCCACCACCGCCTCGAGCCGGCGCCCTCCATGCAGCGAATCGGCGTGCCATGCCCGCTCGGGGATCCACATCACCATGTCGGTGAACACCGGCGAGAGCTCGCGGAAGCGGCCGGCGTGGTCGCGCGCAAAGGTGACGTTGCGCACGCCGTCGAGCGCCGCCTGCAAGCGGAAATCGTCGTCGTCGGTCAGGCTCTCCCGGATCTTGCCTTTGCCGCCATACTTGCGGTCCCACAGCGGGTCGGGGTCGAACGGGTCCTCGACCCCGCGCAGCTCGAGCGTATAGACGCCCAGGCCGGCGCCGGCGCCCTGGTAGCGATCCGCGATATCGTCGCGCTCGAACAGATCCTTGAACATCCCCCACCTTCGGGGCGAATGGTATCCCATCGGCTGAACCTGCGATACTGACCGCCTTTGTCTTGCCGAACCATCAATAATCGGTTGGCAAGATCAACTCTGTGCGCGGTGTCACAGGGCCGCCGGGCGATGGCGGCAGGGGCGCAGGATCAATCCGGCGCAGCGCCCTCCGGCGGCGCAAAAGCGGGGCCGGATGGCCTCAGCAGCTTGCCCGGCCGCAGGTTCCGATAGGGCAACTTGGCCGGATCCGCGGTGTTGGGGCCCGGCGACTCGACCACAATCACCTCGCTGGCGAGCGATCCGAAATCAGCACGGAAATGGACCGAACTCTTGAGCGCCAGGATCGGCGCCGCCTCGAGGTCGATGCCGAGGTGGGCGAACATCGCCCGGTCGGCGGCCTGCTGCTTGCGCGAGGACAGCACAACCCGAACGCCGCCGGTCTCGACTAGCGCCATCGGCCCCAGGTTCATCCGGCTTCCGGCATAGAACGGCCCGGTCGCCGCAAAGCGGCCGTCGGACAGGGCGAGCACCCGGACCTCGGCCTCATAGGGTGCATCGCCGGGCGTTCCCGACCGTCCTCCCAGGCGCAACGTCATTGTGGCCCCCTGCCCCGCCGCGTGCGCCGAGCGCGCCGCCTCGGGATCGTGCAGCAGGCCCAGCACCGCGCCCTCGGCGCCGCTCGCCACCAACGCCCGCAGCAGGCCGGTGGTATCGCTGTCGGCGCCGGCGCCCGGGTTGTCCTGCGTGTCGGCCAGCACGACCGGCCCGCCGCGCAGCCGCACGATCTCCAGCGCGCGAGCCACGGCCGTGTCGGGGGGGAGCAGCTCGCCCGCGAACGCCGACGCATTGTCCGCGACAAGCGCGGCCAGCGCCTCGACCGCGTCCTCCACTGCGGCGGCGTCGTCGCCGTAGCCGAAGGCGACCGGCCCGCACTCGAAGATGTCGGCGGGCGGGAAGCCCATGGTGAAGGACAGGTCGCGCACTCCGCCGCCCACCAGCCCGCGCAGGCTGCGGTAAAGGCCACGCGCCGGCTCGGCGTCGGTGCATTGCGAGGTCAGCGGGATCAGGAACGGTGCCGGCACGGCATGGCGGTGCCAGCCCGGCGTCTCGGCCGCAGACGCCAGGAGCGCCGCGGCCCGGCGCCCGGTCTCGGCCATGTCGAGATGAGGGTAGCTGCGATAGGCCGTCATGGCGGTGGCGTGCGCGAGCATCGCTTCGGTGACGTTGGCGTGCAGGTCGAGGCTGGCCACCACCGGGACGTCGCCCGCCACGCCGCGCACGCGTGCCAGCAGCTCGCCCTCGCCGTCCTCCAGATGCTCGGTGACCATCGCCCCGTGCAGGCAAAGATAGACGGCGTCCACCGGTCCGGCGCGATGCAGCCGTTCGACCAGTTCGCCGGCGATGCGCTCGTACGCATCGCGCTCGACATGCGCCGAGGGCCCGGCATTGGCCCACAGCAGCGGGGCCAGCGTCCAGCCGCGCTCGACTGCGGCCTCTAGGAATCCGGAAATGCCGATGTTCATGCCCCCGAACGCAGCCGGCAGATCGTCGCCGCGCGTCAGCCCCGGCCAGGCGTCGGGCGCCTCGAAGTCGGCCAGCCGCGCGCGGGTGGGCGCGAAGGTGTTGGTCTCGTGGTGGAAGCCGCCGACGGCGATGCGCATTCGGACCTCCCGGGCATCTGAGATGACGCGCGCCGCCTTGCTTGCGCGCATACTCCGACCGATCATGCCACCGGCGAGGGGGCGGACGCACCATGCCGAGCTGATCGTGCGCGCGAAACGCGCGGACGGCCGACCGACCGAGCCCCAAATCGCTCGGCTGCTTGCATCGTCGCGGCGGCGCCCCGATGATCGCTGCCGCCCAACCGGGGAGGCCCCATGTTCAAGATCGTCTATTGCGTGCGCCGCAAGCCGGAGATGAGCGTCGAGGAGTTCCAGGACTATTGGCTCAACACCCACGGCCCGCTGGTGCGCAAGCACGCGGACGCGCTCAACGTCCGCCGCTACGTCCAGACCCACACCGCACACCAGGGACTGACCGAGGCCATGGTCAAGTCGCGCAACGGGCCCGAGCCGTTCGACGGTATCGCCGAGCTCTGGTACGACAGCGAGGCGGACGTCTTCGCCGCCGCCAAGACCGAGGAAGGCAAGGCCGCCGGCCGCGAGCTGGTCGAGGACGAGAACAGGTTCATCGACGGAGCGGCCTCGGTGGTCTTCGCAGGCAACGAGCACGAAGTCGTGGGCTGAGCCGATGGCTGGAGAGCAACCACGCCTGCGCACGCTCGATGACATGCGTGCGTACGACACCCGCGCCAGGTTCGTCTCGCTGATCGGCGCCGAGCTGAGCGAGTGCGCCGATGGCCGGGCGGTGGTGACGCTGCCCTTCCGCGACGATCTGATCCAGCACAACGGCTACCTGCACGGCGCGCTGGTCGGCTTCCTGGTCGACTACCCTTGCGCCTGGGCCGCCGGCTCGGTGGCCGGCGCGGTGGTCACCGCCAGCTACGACGTGAAGTTTCTGGCGCCGGGTGTCGGCGAGCGGTTCGTCGGCCGCGGCGAGGTGGTCAAGGCGTCCAAGCGCCAGATCACCTGCCGCGCCGAGGTCTTCGCCATGCAGGCGGACGGCACCGAGAAGCCGATCGCCTTCGGCTCGGCGGTGTGCATGACGGTGTAGGCCGCGCCCCTACCCGTTCGGCCAGAAATACCAGCGCAAGCCGACCAGCACCGAGAGGTTGGGCGACGAGCCGATCGAGCGGATCCTCTGGTTCTGGCCGCCGGCGGTGAGGCCGCCGAACTCGGGCTCGGTGACGCCGAACGCCTTGACCTCGGCGTTGAGCACGATGCCCTCGTCCAGCGCGTAGCCCAGGCCGCCCATGACCTGGGCGGCGAATACCTGGTCCGTGTCGTTGGTCGTCGTGCCCGTGAAGTTGGCGGTCACGCCGTCGGCCTCGACGATGGCGATGCCCGCGCCGGCAGTATCGGCCGGATCGCATGCGGGCCGCCGTCGCTGTCCCCACGCCGAGCCCGGCCACGCCTAGGATGCCGCCCCCGCACGCGCCCCATTTCCGGCGCCGGAGCGTGAAACGCCGTTGCAGCAATTATGCGCAAGCCACGACTCGGGCGCAACGTCGCCTTGCAACCGTGTCAGTCCGACCCGGCCATTGTGAAGGTCACCGCCTCGCCGACCACCAGGAACACGACCGACCCGTTCGACGCCGCGTAGGTCCAGCGCTCGACCGGGCCCGCCTTGGCGATGTCGTCGGGCGCGCCGAGCGCGCCGCGCAGCTCGGCGACGGTCGCGACCCCCTTGGCCTTGTCCAGCAGCTCCTCCTTCGTGGGGTTGCCGCAGGCGGCGAGAGCCAGCAGGGCCAGCGCGGCGAGCGCGGTGGCGAGAGGGCGGCGCACGGTCAGATGTCCGCGTAGACGTGGGTTTCGGCGCGCGCGCCGGGGTGCACCACCGCGCCGTAGCGGGCCGAGCCCACGGTCTGGGCGTAGCGCCACAGCGCGCCGGACTGGTAGTTGTTGGTGCGCGGCTCGAACTTGGCGCGCCGCGCCTCGAGCGCCGCGTCGTCGAGCTCGACGTCGAGCCGGCCCTCGACCGTGTCGATGACGATCGTGTCGCCCTCCTCGAGCAGGCCGATCGGGCCGCCGGCCGCGGCCTCGGGGCCGATATGGCCGACGCACAGGCCGCGCGTGCCGCCCGAGAAGCGGCCGTCGGTGATCAGCGCCACATTGTCCATCTCGAGGCCATAGAGCGCCGCGGTGGTCGACAGCATCTCGCGCATGCCGGGACCGCCTTTGGGACCCTCGTAGCGGATGACGATGCAATCGCCCTCCTCGATCCGGCGCTCGACCACCGCGCGGAAGGCGTCCTCCTCGCAGTCGAACACCTTGGCGGGGCCGCGGAACTTGAGCTTCTCGGGCGCCATGCCGGCGACCTTCACGATGGCGCCGTCGGGCGCCAGGTTGCCGTGCAGCCCCACCACGCCGCCGGTGGGCGACAGCGGCGCCTTGACCCGGTAGATCACGTCCTGGTCCTCGGGGAACGCGACGCCCTCGAGGTTCTCGGCGATGGTCTTGCCGGTGACCGTCATGCAGTCGCCGTGCAAATAGCCGTTGTCGAGCAGCTCGCGCATCACCGGCGCGATGCCGCCGACCTCGTAGAGGTCCTTGGCGACGTACTTGCCGCCCGGCTTGAGGTCGGCGATGTAGGGCGTCTTCTTGAAGGTCTCGGCCACGTCGAACAGGTCGAAGGCGATGCCGGCCTCGTGGGCGATGGCCGGCAGGTGCAGCGCGGCGTTGGTCGACCCGCCGGTGGCCGCCACGACGACCGCCGCGTTCTCCAGCGCCTTGCGCATGACGATGTCGCGCGGCCGGATGCCCTTCTCGAGCAGGTCCATGACCGCGATGCCCGAGGCCTCGGCCCAGCGATCGCGCGACTCGTAGGGCGCCGGCGCGCCGGCCGAGCCGGGCAGCGCCAGGCCGATCGCTTCCGAGACGCAAGCCATGGTGTTGGCGGTGAACTGGC
>CAZMTC010000035.1:0-23193 GCA_964569105.1 uncultured Alphaproteobacteria bacterium
AGCGCACGACCGAGAACCGTGTCGCCGCGCTGCCGGCGAGGTTGTTCGCCGCGACGAAGATCTTGTCCGAGGCCAGCTTGCTGGCGCCGTAGAGGTTGATCGGGTTGGCCGCCTTGTCCGTCGACAGCGCGAGGACTCGCGGCACGCCGGTCCGAAGCGCGGCGCTGACCACGTTCTCCGCGCCGTGGACGTTGGTGCGGATGCATTCGAACGGGTTGTACTCGGCGGTGGGCACCTGCTTCAGCGCTGCCGCGTGGACCACCACGTCGACGTCTCGCATCGCCATTTCCAGACGGTCGGCATCGCGCACGTCGCCGATGAAAAAGCGCATCGCCCGATGATCGAAGCGCCCATCGGAGATCATCTCCTGCTGTTTGAGCTCGTCGCGCGAGAACACGATGACGCGTTCGGGCGCGTGCTCCGCAAGCAGGCGGGTCACGAAATGCTTGCCGAACGACCCGGTGCCGCCGGTCACCAGGATGCTGGCGCCGTTCAGGTCCACGGCCGGCTCCGCGAAGGATCGCATCTGGGCCGGCTTGGTCATCCGATCTGTCCTCCGTTCACGGCCGGGCGCACGGTTCTGGCGTCGAGGCTCTGCAGCCCGTAGGCGTCAGAGTACCAGCCGCCCGTTCCGGCGAGTTCGTCATGGGTGCCGACCTGGACCACGCGGCCGTTCTCGAGCACGGCGATCCGGTCGGCGATGGACACTGTCGACAGCCGGTGAGCGACGACGATGATGGTCGTGTCGGTCTCCCGGCGGATGCGCGCCAGCGACTTGCGGAACAGCTCCTCGGTGTTGGCGTCTAGGTTGCTGGTCGGTTCGTCGAGGATCAGCACGGGTGAGCCGGAGACCAGCGCGCGGGCGAGGTCGAGCCGCTGGCGCTGGCCGCCGGACAGCGACACGCCGCCCTCGCCGACCAGGGTGTCGTAACCGTGCGTCAGTCGCTCGATGAACTCGGCCGCACCGGCCAGCTCGGCGGCGCGCTCGATGTCGGCCTGGCTGGCGTCGGGTGCGCCGTAGGCGATGTGCTCGCGCACCGAGACGTTGAAGATCTGCGGCGTCTGAGGCGCGTAGCTGATCGCCTTGCGCAGGCTTGTCAGGCACAGTTCCTCGATTGGTGTGCCATCGAACAGGATCCGTCCCTTTTGCTGCTCTCGCATTCGCGGCAAAAGGTCGATCAGGGTCGACTTGCCGCTGCCCGAAGGCCCCACCAGCGCCGTCATCCGGCGAGCGGGGATGTGGAGGGTCAGCCCGTTGAGCGCGGGCACATTGGCTTCCTTGCCGTAGGCGTAGTGGACGTCCTCGAAGTCGATGCCGTGCTCCAGCTTGGGCAGCTCGCGCGTACCGCCGGCATGCTCGCGCTGGCGGTCCATGGCCTGGAACCGGGCCTCGAGCGCGATCACGCTCGAGCTGGTCGACTGCACGGTTTGGCGCGTACGGATCATCTCCTTGGCCACCGGCAGCAGGCGCAGGACGATGACCAGGAACAGTCCGATGGTCTCGACCGCCAGCCCGAACTGGACGACACCGACATAGAGGAAGCCCATCATCATTGCCACGACGACGGGCTCGACCAGGACCGAAATCCGCGCGTTGATCTCTTCGTGCGTCATGTAGCTGTCGCGCTGGCGCCGATTGAGGCGGGCCATCTCCGCGCCCTCGGCCGCCTCAGTGCCGCTCAGCCGCATCAGCCGAATCGCGCGCACGCGCTCGACCAGGAACGAGGAGGTGAAGCGGTTCGCGATGGTGATATTCTGGCCGATCTTCTGGCTGCGCGCGATCAGCGGGCGCAGCAGGAGCCCCGCCAAGCCGAGCAGCGCCGCAGCGGACACGGTCATCAGCGGCGATACCGCCAACATCATGGCGGCATAGATCATCATCATCACGGTCGAGGTAGCCAGCGTCAAAAGCGCCGAGAAGAAGCTCAGCGCGCGGTTCAGCTCGACCGTGAAATCGCTGATGAGGGCGCCGAGCGATTCACCCTCGACATAGCCCAGGCGCACCGCGAGGAGCCGGTCGAAGCACTTGTTGCGCACCCGCATCTGCATGAACAGGTTGACGTGCGCGATATAGACGGTGCGGAAGTAGGTGAAGACCTGCCGCAGCAATATGCACGCCATCACGGTGGCCAGCAGGACCGGCACGGTGACCTCCAGCCCCAGCCAGCCGAACGCCTCGATGCCGTAACCCCAGAACCGCGACTCCTGCGCCAGCGTCTGCGCGTCGGACCCCGAATCGAGCAGCTGGACCACCGGCACCATCAGGCCCAGCGAGATGCTCTCGAACACGGTGGAGCCGAGCTGCAGGCTCATCAGCGTCGCCACCCGGGTCTTGGTCAGACCGAACAATCCGGCGACGCGGCGGGCAAATTCGAGCGTCATCGCGGCCTCCCGGCGTCGGTCTCCGCCTGTTCCAAATCCGCCGGCCGGCCCACGTCGCGCCAGTATTCGTGGACCGGGAACAGGCCGATGCGCAGGCCCACCCGGCGGCCGGCCTGGAGCAGGTCGGGCATGTCCAGCCGCTCGCCCTCGGCGACCATGCCCAGGAACGGGCCGGTCAGGTAGTAGATGCCGGCGGCGACGAAGTGGCACAGCCGCGGCTTCTCCTCGATGCCCAGGAACAGGCCGTCGGGCGACTGCGAGATCACGCCGTAGGGGATCTCGGTGTCGTGGCGGGTGACCGCGATGGTGGCGTCGTGGCCGTGGTCGTCGTGGAACGCCAGCAGGTCTGAGAAGCGGCAGTCGGTCATCACGTCGCCGTTCACCACCAGCACCGTGTCGCGCTCCTCGGGCGGCAGCAGGCTCAGCGCGCCGGCGGTGCCCAGCGGCTCGTCCTCGTGCAGCAGCTCGATCCGGGGGCCGCTCGTACGCTCGGCCACATAGGCCTGCACCTGCTCGGCCAGGTAGTGGACCGAGACGTATATGTGCTGGACGTTGGCCGCCTCCAGCCCGTCGAGGATGTGGCCCAGGATCGGCTTGCCGTTGACCGGCAGCAGCGGCTTGGGCGTGGTGCGCGTGTACTCGCCCAGCCGCCGGCCGCGGCCGCCCGCCATGACCAGCGCGCGCTCGATGCGCGGCGCCGTCTGGCTCAGAATCAGCACGCTGTGTAGCACGCCGCCCGCGTCCAGGACCGGCAGGAAGGTGATGTGCCCGCCCAGCTCGCGCAGCCGCGCCTGGTTGGCGGGGTCGTCGCCGGCGGAACCGGTGATCGGCGTCGTATGCATGCACTCGGTCGCCGGGTCGCCCAGCTCGGCGCCGCGCAGCATGGCGCGGCGGATGTCGCCGTCGGTCACCGTGCCCGACAGCCTGCCGTCGCCGTCGACCACGACCTGGAACAGCTGCGGCAGCGTGTGGGTGCGGGAGAGCGCGTCGAGACGCTCCAGCATCTCGCGGATGGTGGTGTCCGGCCGGCACACGATCGCGTCGGACAGGGGCAGCGAGTAGGTCGACATGATCAGGCGGGGGCTCCGGTCCGGCGCCGGCGCGCGATCGCCCGGCCGCGCGCCGCCAGCGCGCCGGCCGCCAGGCGCAGGCGCTGGAACGCCGGGACATGGGTGGGGTCGGCGCGGAACGGGTCCATGTGCTCGATGGTCGAGAACACGCCCGGCTCGCGCAGCGAATGCTTGACGGTGTAGGTGACCACCCGGTTGGTGGCGGTGATCTGGATCTGACCCATCCAGGCGTCCTCGCCGGGCGCGAGCAGCGCGTCGAGCGCGACCCGCCTGACCGCCTGCGCCGGGACCCGGATGCGCGGCAGCTCGCGGCCGTCCTGGGTCATCACCTCGACCACGATCGGGCGCATGTAGGGATTGACGAAGCACAGGCTCTCGCCCAGGTCGCGCGTCCGGTCCAGATGGACCACCGGATAGCCGTCGAGGAACCGGCCGAAGGCGGCGATCTGGTCGATCACGCGCGGGTCGGCGAACTTGAACTGGATGCACGACACGAACGACTTGCGCCCATGGCCCCAGTAGACGGCGTAGAGCGCGGGCATCCGGTCGGTCGCCAGGGCATCGACGCCGTCGGAGGTGCGCACGCCCAGCTCGACGAAGCCGCCGTCGCCGGTCCAGTCCGCGCCGTCGCCGCGCCACTCGAACGGCGCGGGCGGGTCGGAGACCAGCGTGCCGTTCTCGACCTCCATGCGGTCCTCGCGCTCGGCCACCACCACGCCGTCGCGCAATACCCGCCACCGGCGCAGGAGCGTCCCCGACCCCGGCAGGCAGGCGGCCAGCGCGTCGTCGGGCACCACGACCCGGCAGTCGTAGCCGCCCGGCAGCCAGGCGATCTTGGGGATCATGTAGCTGTGGCCCATCGCCCCGCTCACAGATGGTCGATGGCGATACGGTCGAGCGACGGCGACGCCGTGACCGCGTGGACGTTGCCGGTGCCGCGCATGCGCGCGTGCAGGGTGAACGGCCGGCCGGCCCAGCGCGCCGACAGGGTGTCGGGCAGTGCGACCTCGTGCACCCGCGCGCCCAGCGGCGGCACCTCGACCGTGGCGGTCACCCGGTCCTCGGTTTCGACCGGATAGTCGACCGACAGCGCGAGCGGCGCGCGCCCGGCATTGACCGCGGTCAGGAACAGCCGGTCCTCGCCCGGCCGGTGCACCGTCTCCAGCCATTGCTCGCCATCCATCCCGGCGGCCTGGCTGTGCAGGGTGCACGCGGCGCGCGGGGTGAGGATCTGGAAGTGCGGCCGGGTGGTCCCGCGCACCGCCGGGCGGGTGCCCATTCGCAGAATCTCGGCGCTGCCGGCGGCGAGGCCGCTCGCCGGTGCCGGCAGATGCTCGGACAGGCTCAGCCGGACGGTCTGCCCCGGTTCGACCAGGTGCCGCTGCTCGTCCACCAGCCGTCCCTCGCCGTCGCGCACCCGGACGTGCAGCCGGCACGGCGCGATGCGTCCGGTATCGCCGAACATCAACCCGTGATTGACCAGCCACAGCCACTGCTCGATGCCCGGCCCGCGCAGCACCGGGATCCAGTTGGGCACCGCGAAGGGCACCATCGGGCCGATCCGGTCGAGGATGCCGTAGAGCCGCGCCTTGAGCGGGCGCCGCGCCTCGCGCCGCCGCGCGACCGGGGCGTCCGCGCGTGTCCGCCCCTCCCGCGCCGTCGTGACGAAGGCGTATTCCAGGTCGAGCACGCAGGCGGTGCAGGTGCGGCCCGAGCCCGTCACGGTCAATGCGTCCTCGAAGCTCAGCGACGGGTCGGACGCCACGAGCCGCTCGAACTCGGCGCGTGTCAGGTCGGCGCAACCGCATATGATCTCGCCGGTCTCGGCTGTCCGCGCCTTGGCCTTCGCGTCCGCCATCGATCAGGCCGCCTGGAGCTGGCGCTCGGCCACGGTCACGAACCGGCGCAAAAGCGCCAGCCCGGCGGGGCCGCTCTTCTCGGGATGAAACTGGGTGCCGACCACCCGGTCCTTGCGGATCACCGCCGCGATGTCGGCACCGTTGAACGCAACGGTCGCGCTGACATGCGCGGGGTCGTCGACCGCCGGGGCGAAGGAGTGGACGAAGTAGAACATGGTGTCGGCGTCGGCATGCTCGAGGATCGGATCGGCGGCGTGCAGAGTCAGCGGCCGCCAGCCGACGTTGGGGATGCGCAACGAATTCGGTCGGCCGTCGCCTTCGGGCAGGCGCTTGACCGTGCCCGGGATCAGCCCGAGCCCCTCATGCGCCCCGAATTCCTCGCCGCGCGTCGCCAGCACCTGCATGCCCAGGCAGATACCCAGAAGCGGCGTGCCCTGCGCGGCGGCGCGGCGCAGCGGCTCGACCAGCCCCCGTTCGCCCAGCGCCGCCATGGCGTCGGCGAAGGCGCCCACGCCGGGCAGGATCAGGCACTCGGCGTGCTCGACCGCGTCGGGCGCCTCGGTGAACACATGGCTCGCGCCGACATGGTCGAGCGCCCGGGCGAGCGAGAACAGGTTGCCCCGGCCGTAGTCCACCACCGTCACGCGCATGGCCGCACCTCCGCGCCGTGCGCGGCGAGTTCGGCCTTGAGCGTGCCGACCGGATAGAGGTCGTACTGGAAGATGTGGGCACAGGCCACGGCGTCCGCCGCGCGCCGCCCGATCACCTGGGCGACGTGCTCGGGCTTGCCGCAGCCGCCCGACGCGATCACCGGGATGCGCACCCGGTCGTGGATCGCTTCCAGCAGCTCGACGTCGAAGCCGCGCGCCGTGCCCTCGCGGTCGACCGAGGTGACCATGATCTCGCCCGCGCCCAGCGTCTCGGCGCGCGCCGCCCATTCGACCGCGTCGACGCCGGTGCGCTCGCGGCCGTTGTCGGTCAGCGCCTCCCAGCCGGCGCCCTCGGCCCGCCGCTTGGCCTCGATCGAGACCACGATCGCTTGGCTGCCGAACGCCTCCGACGCTTCCGTGATGAATTCGGGCCGGCGGATGGCGGCGGTGTTGATCGCCACCTTGTCGGCGCCGGCGCGCAGCGCCTCGGTGATGTCGTCGATCGAGCGCAGCCCGCCGCCCACGGTCAGCGGCACGAAGATGTCGTGCGCGGCGGCGCGCACCACGTCGAGGATGTTGTTGCGCTCGTAGAGCGAGGCGACGATGTCCATGTACACGATCTCGTCGATGCCGGCATCGTAGTAGCGTCGCGCCATCTCGCCCGGCGTGCCCACGACCCGCAGTCCTTCCAGATGGACCCCCTTGACCACGTTGGGGCCCTTGATGTCGAGGCGCGAGATGATGCGGATGGGGGCCTGTGCGCTCATGCCGCGGCGGCCTCCGCGCCCAGGATGTCGCTCAACCGGTCCGCGGCGCGCTTCTTGTAGAGCAGCCGATCGCCCGGCATCAGGAGGAAGTCGAGCTCCGACAGCGCCACCGTGCGCGCGGCGTCGGCGACCGAGTAGTTCATCGGCTCGCCGTGCAGATTCAGCGAGGTGTTGACCAGCGCCGGGATGCCGGTGCGCCTGCGGAACGCCTCGATCAGCGCCCAGTAGTCCGGATTGGTCGCACGGTCGACGAATTGCGGCCGTGCGCTGTAGTCGGCGAAGTGCAGCCCGCCGACGATCTCCTTGCGCCGCTCGGGGCGCGAGGCGAAGCCGATGGTCATGAAGGGCGACATCAGACCCTTGGGGTTGTCGAGGTACGCGTCGGCGTGCTCGGCCAGGATCGACGGCGTGAACGGCATCCAGAAGTCCCGGCTCTTGATCGCGTCGTTGATCAGCTTGACGTTGTCCGGGTTCGACGGGTTGGCGAGGATCGAGCGGTTGCCCAGCGCCCGCGCGCCGAACTCCGAGGGCCCCACGCAGCGCGCGATGACGCAGTCGGCGGCCAGCAGCCGCGCCGCGGCCTCGGCGTCCACCCCCTCGCGCACGCCGAACGCGTCGGCGCCCAGCGGCGTGCCGCCGAGCCGCGCGCGCCAGTCGTCGTCGTAGGCGCCGGCGTCGTCGCCCAGATAGGCGTGGCGGATGGGCCGGGGCGCCGCCTTGGCCTCGGCCCGGTCGCGGAAGCAGGCGCCGGCGCACAGCGATTCGTCGCCGCCCGAGGCCGGCACGGACAGCCAGTCGACCTCGGGCAAGAGCGCGATCTCGCCGTTCGTCTTGATGTTCATCGACAGCCCGCCCGAGAAGCACAGCACGCGTCGCCCGGTCTCGCGCAGCCAGTGGCGCGTCCAGGCGACGGTCAGCGCCGTCGACCAGTTCTGCACCGCCGCCGCGATGTTGTCGAAGCGGTGCCCCTCGAGCCGGTCCTTGAGGTCGAAATAGCTGTCCGTGAGCGGCCGGTCCGAGACGAACTGCCCGTCGCGGAAGTCGAGCGCCTCGAAGAACACGCGCTCGGCGTCCTCGATATGCCGCCGCGAGCGGCTGTAGGCCGACAGGCCCATCACCTTGTATTCGTGCTCGTTGGGTGTCATGCCCAGGATCAGGGTCAGGAACTTGTAGAGCCGCGCCACCTTGTGGCCGCCGCCGCCGCCGACCTCGCGCAGCGTGCCGTCGTCCTCGGTGATCCAGGCGCTCCAGTTGCGGTGGTCGCCCCAGCTGTCGGCGGTCAGTACCAGCGCGTCGCGTGCCTGTGCGGCGGCGAGCGGCGCGCCGTAGAGCGCGTAGTAGGCGTGGCAGGCGTGGTGATCGTAGATCTCGATCGGCCCGTCGAAGCCGAAGATGCGCCGGACGGTCTCGGGCCGCACCACGTCGGAGAAATGCTCGATCGCCGCGCCGTACTCCATGTCCTCGAGGAAGGACAGGTCGTAGTGGTGCGTGCCCGCGCGCTTGTCGACCTGCCGGTAGAGCTCGCGCCAGTAGCTGCCGTCGTTGGGCCTGCCGCCGTAGAAGTGCGGATGCCACAGCTCGTGCATCTCGCGCACATGGTCCCGCACCGTGTAGCCGGCATAGTGGTCGATGGCGGTGTAGAACGGGTCGGACAGCCGCCCGCCGAACACCACCCGGTCGATGCGCCCGAAATCGCCCCCCAGATGGGTCTCCACCAGCCGCTCGATGGCCAGGCGCGGAAAGCCGATCTGGTTCTTGTGGCGCGTCAGCCGCTCCTCCTGGATCAGGCCGACGATCTCGCCGTCGACCATCAGGGACGCCGCCGCGTTGCGTTCGCTGCAGATGCCGAGAACGATCATGGCTCAGTCGTGTGGGGTTTGCCCGCGCCCGGAGGCGCGGCGGGCCGGCTCGCTCAATACGTCCCCGGGCCGTCGGTGAAGGTCTTGGGCTCGCCGAACACGGTGTTGCGCAGCCGCCAGCCGCCCTCGACCTTCTTCCAGATGTGGGGCGAGCGCGCGGCGTTCACCGTGTCCCAGAACTGCTCGTCGGTGATGCCCATATAATCGAGCATCTCGCGGTAGTACTTCTTCGGGAACTCGCCGTCGAAGCGCTTGACCAGCGCCACGCCCTCGTCGCGCTCCAGGTGCTTGTTGCGGATCTCCTGGCTGGCGTCGTAGGTGGCGCGGCCGATGCCGAACTTGACGAACGTCGTGTAGTAGTGGAAGCCGTCGATGCGGTCGTCGAGGCTGTTGTATTTCGAGTAGGTGCCCTCGGTGCGCTCGGGATTGGCCTCGAAGCCGGTGTGCTCGACCGCGTAGTAGTAGCACTCCTGCGGCGTCCAGCGGACGTAGTAGCCCAGATAGTGCACCTCGATGTCGTGCTGCTTCATCTCGTCGACCGAGATGGGCAGGTAGGGTTCCATCTGCCCCGGCTCGATGCCGTGCTCGGGCAACGCGCCCAGCGGCACGCCGCCGAAGAACATCTCGTCGTTGTCGCCGGGATTCTGGGCGAAGTAGTGCGCCGAGCGGGTCGCCACGTCGAACTCGGCGCGGGCGTTGCCGTACTCCGCCTCGCTCTCGCCGTAGAACACCAGCGGGATGCCGAAGCGCGCCGCCATCTTGGGCGCGAAGTTCTTCTGCCCGATGATGAAGGGCTGGAACGGGTGGCACAGGTTGAGGAAGGCGAGGCGGGTGAGCGTGCGGTGGACGTCGCCGTTCTGGGTCAGCTTGTAGTTGTCGAGGCCGCCGACGATGGCCCAGTTCTGGAAGTTGCGGAAGCCGATGTCGGTGTATTTGTGCGGTGCCCAGGTGACGGTCAGCGGGTGCATGCCGTAGCGCGCCTTGAGGACATGCGCGGCGAAGGCCGAGTCCTTGCCGCCCGAGCCCGGCACCAGGCAGTCGTAGGAGCCGTTGCGCGAGCGGAAGTTGTCGCACAGCGCGCGCAGCTGCCGCTCGCGCGCCTCCCAGTCGATCTCCGTGTCCTTGCGCTCGGTCACCCGGCAGGCGTCGCAGATGCCCTCTTCGTCCAAATTGAGCGCCACCTTCTTCTCGCCCGGCTTGTGCCGGAACTCGATCGAGGAGGAGGGCCGCTGGTTCGAATAGACGCAGCGCCTGCAGAAGGCGACCTGAGGCGGCAGGCCGTACTTGACCTCGAGCAGCCCGTCCTCGGGATCGTCGAGAAAGGTCTTGCCGTCCTTCTCGACCACGCGAGGCGCGGGGTCTTGGACGTGCTTGGCGGTCTCCGGCATCGGGATCATCCGGCCTTGCGCTCGGGTTGGGAGGCGCCGTCCCAGGGCGCCGCGAAATCGGCACCGGGCTCGGCGAAGCGTTTGTAGAGCAGGCGGTCGCGCGGTTCCAGGGACGTCAGCACGGCGGCGATGCGCGGGGCGGCCCGCCCGTCGCCATAGGGGCTGGCGCCCGGCGCCGGCCGCAGCGTCGCGGCTCGCTCGAGGGCGTCGCGCACCCCGGCGGCATCCGCCGCGCAGTCGATCACGTTGGCCCCGCGCGCGCGGCCGTCCTGCCGGCCGCCGACATTGACCGCGGCGAGGCAGAACAGCGGCGCCTCGATCAGCGCGCTCGACGAGTTGCCCACCATCACCGCCGCGTGGCGCATGGCGGCGGCGTAGAGCCGTGCGCCCAGCGTGTCGCGGAACACGGCCCAGTCGCGTTCGGCGGTGAATCTCTCGATCCGCGCCCGGATCTCCGCCCCGCCGGGGTCGGCGTTGGGCGCGGTGATCAGGGTCGGCGCCGGCGCGGCGTCGAGCGCCTCGAGCACGGCCGCCGCCGCGCCCGCCGGATCGGCCGCGTTGGTCTCGGCATGCACGGTCACCAGGCGCAGCCCGTCGACCGAGGGCAGCCCGATCTCGTCGGCGAAGGCATCGGCGTCGAGCTCCGGTTGGGCCAGCAGCTCGTCCAGGCCAGGCGCGCCGGTGACGTGGACGCGCCAGGGCTCCTCGCCCATCCGGTTCACCCGCCGCGCGGCCTCGGGCGAGGAGACGCAGTGCAGATGCGCCAGCTTGGTCAGCGCGTGGCGCACCCGGTCGTCCACGGCGCCGTAGGTCAGCTCGCCGCCATGCAGATGCACGACCGGCAGGTTGAAGGGCACGGCGGCGGTAACCGGCGCCAGCATGTCCAGCCGGTCGCCCACCGCCAGCACCGCGTCGGGCGCCGCCTCGGCATAGACCTCGCCGGCGAATGCGGCGCAGGCGGCCAGCGCCTTCGACGCTTCGGCGGCACCCGCGCCGGCCATGTCCGCACCGCCGGTGCGCGCCGCGACGCCCGCAGGCACCGCCGCGCGCGCCGGGCCGTCGTCGCTCGCATGCATGCCGGTCAGCATCACCTCGAGCTCGACGTCCTTCGCCGCGACCAGCGCGCGCCAGACCGGGGCCAGGATGCCGACGTCCGCACGCGCCGAAGAGATCGAGAGGACGCGCAGGGTCACGGCGTCAGGTCCTCGGCCCGGATCGGCGCGTCGGCCTTGACCGGATGGGCGAGCTTGCGGCCCACCGGCGAGCGCGCAGGGGCGAGCCCGCTGGCCGGGCGCTTGAGTGTCGCGTCGCCGACGCCGATGGTGGCGCCTTTTGCCAGGTCGCGCGCCGCGTGCCAGCTGCGCCGCACCACCCGCGCCGTGTCCGCCTCGCCCTCCGCGGGCCGCTTGACGCCGTCGCCCAACGCCTCGGTCACGTCTCGGACGCGGCGGATCATGGCGGCCAGTTCGGCCGGCTCCAGCGACGCCTTGTGGTCCGGTCCCGGCAGCGCGCGGTCGAGGGTGAAGTGCTTCTCGATCACTCGTGCCCCCAGCGCGGTGGCGGCGATCGCCACCGCGTCGCCGGGCGTGTGGTCGGAATAGCCCACCGGCAGGCCCAGCCGCTCGGCCA
The DNA here is from genome assembly GCA_964569105.1 of uncultured Alphaproteobacteria bacterium. Classification (GTDB taxonomy): domain Bacteria; phylum Pseudomonadota; class Alphaproteobacteria; order CAZMTC01; family CAZMTC01; genus CAZMTC01. The sequence continues at coordinate 11,605 of CAZMTC010000035.1, forward strand.
TGGCGGTCATCGCGCGCAGGTTCACACTCGCCATCGGCGCGGGGTAGAGCGAGGTGCAGTGCAGGACCGTGATCTCGTCGGCGCCGCCGCGCCGCAGCGTCCCGACCGCCTCCTCGACCTCGTCGAGCGTCGCCATGCCGGTCGACAGCAGCACCGGCAGGCCGAAGCCCGCGACACGCTCCAGCAACGGGGCATTGGTCAACTCGCCCGACGGCACCTTGATCGTGGTCATGCCCAGCGCCACCAGGGCGTCGAGCAGGTCGGCGTCGAAGGCCGTGCACAGGAACGCGATCCCGCGCTCGCGACAGCGCGCGGCCAATGCTTCGAAGGCGTCCATGTCCAGCTCCAGCTCGCGCAGCATGGCGAGCTGTGCGCGTTGGCCCGAATTCTCCGCCTGATAGGAAGCGGTCTCGGCGTCGGCCGAGGCCAGCTCCGCGGCGCGGAATGCCTGAAACTTGACCATGTCGGCACCCGCCTCGGCGGCGGCGTCGACCATCGCCAGCGCACGGTCGAGGCTGCCGTTGTGGTTGACGCCGGCCTCGGCGACCACGACCGGGCCAAGCGGTGGCCGGTTCATCGCGGGTAGCGCTCCCCGGCCCGTACGGTCGCCCCCTCCGGCACCGAACTCCCCGGCAGCACCACCGATCCGGCACCGATCATGGCGCAGTCGCCCACGGTGCAGCCGCCCAGCACGATGGCGCCGGGCGCCACGTGCGCGCCGCGGCCGATCCGGCTGTCGTGCTCGACCAGCGCGCGGCTGTTGACGATGGCGCCGTCGCCGATGACGGCGTCGGGCTGCACCACCGCGCCCGCCAGCACGATGGCGCCCGCGCCCAGCGTCGCCGAGCGGCTGACCGTCGCGGCCGGGTGCACGACCGGCGGCAGCGCGAAGCCGCGCGCGGCATAGCCCTCCAGCAGGCCGAGCCGGCGCGCCAGTGCCTCGGGGTCGATGCCGCCGACGCCGATCACCGCGCCGCCGCCCACGGGCGCGTCGCCGTCGGCGGCGAAACGCGGCCGGTCGAGCCAGACGGCCTCGCGCGGGTCGACATAGCCGCGCAGCGAGCCGCCCGCGGCCTCGATCGCCTCGACGATCGCCTTGGCGTGGCCGCCGGCACCGACCAGCAGGAGATCGGCCAGCCCGGCATGGCCCGCATCGGCGGTGAGGCGCGGAATCGCTTCGGGTGACGCCATGATTTCGGTGGTGACGGTCCTACGCGGCCTCGGCCGGCGGCGGCCAGGCGGCGAGGGCGGCGATGACCCGCTCCTGATCCTCGGCGCTCAGGTTGCTGCTCGACGGCAGCGACACCACGCAGCCGGACAGCCGCTCGGAGACACCGCGGGTGAGACGCTCGGCGCCGGCATAGGGCGGTTGGGTCGACATGGCGCGCCAGAACGGCCGCGCCTCGATGCCCGCCGCCGCCATGTGCCCGACCAGGTTCGTGGCCGCCGCCTCGGTCGTTGCGCAGACCGAATAAAGCCAGCCGTTCGGCTCGGCCCATGCCGCCCTTGGCGAAGGCGCGAGGGCGTCGTGCGGCAGCGCGGCCAGCACCTCGTCGTAGCGCGCGGCGATGGCACGCCGGGCAGCGACCATCTCGTCCAGCCGCTCGAGCTGCGCCAGACCCAACGCGGCGGCGATGTTGATCATGCGCCAGTTGTAGCCGGCCTCGTCGTGCCGGTAGTCGGCGCCCAGGCGCGCCTGGGCGGTCAGGTGCCGCGCGCGCTCGGCCCACGGCTCGCGGTCGGTCAGGTACATGCCGCCGCCGCCGGCCGTGACCAGCTTGTTGCCGTTGAAGCTGAATGCCGCCGCGTCGCCCAGCCCGCCGGCCGGCCGGCCCCGATAGGTGGCGCCGATGGCGCCCGCCGCGTCCTCGATCAGCGCCGCGCCGGCCGCGCGGCACGGCTCCGCCAGCGCGTCCATGTCCGCCGGGTGGCCCAGCGCGTGCACCGCGATCACCGCCTTGATCCCATGGCCCGGCCGGTCCAGCGCCTCGGCGAGCAGCACGGGGTCCAGCGTCCAGCTCGTCTCGTCGACATCGACCAGCAGCGGCTCCGCGCCCGCGTGGCGCACCGCGTTGACGCTGGCGATGAAGGTCCAGCCGGGCACCGCGACCCGGTCGCCGGGCCCGACGCCGGCGGCGAGCAGGGCGAGCTGCAGCGCCGCGCTGCCGGTGTTGGTGGCGACCGCCGTGCGCCGGCCGGTGACCTCAGCCATCGCGCGCTCCATCTGGGCCACCTGCGGCCCGGCGGAGGAAACCCAGTTCTCCTCGACGCAGCGCGCCAGATACTCGGCCTCGCGGCCGCGCAGGTCGGGTACGGAGAGCGGGATGCGGCCCCCGGCCGCCGCCGGCTTATTGGCCTGGGGCGCGCTCAAACCGTGATCTCCTTCCGCTCGCCGCGCTCGTCGCGATAGGCGAGGCGGGTCTTGGAGCGTATGCGGGCCCAGAACGCCTCGCCCACCTCACGGTTGATTTCAATGAGTTCGGGGTGTGCGGTCATGTAGGCGACGATCTCGCTCAGGCCCGCCGGCTTGCCCGGTGCGCCCACGGCGCCCAGCAACGCGCGGAAGAACTCCAGATCCTCGGGATAGTCGAGTGTCAGCCGCGCCTGCTCGTGCCGGTGGTCGTCGCTCTCCCGCTCGATCGCCCGCTCGCGGCACAGCCCGGTCCTGGTGAACAGGTAGAAGAAGCCGGTGTCGTTGGCCTCGGTCTCGCAATGCGCCATCACCCGCTCCATCGCGGCGGCGATGAAGCCGCGCGGGGCGGCGCCCAGCGGCAGGCCGGAGCAGGTGACCACGTCTGGGCCGTCCCCGGCGGCCAGCGCCTCGAAGCATTTGTCCATGTACTCGGCGGCGCAGCACAGATCGTCGCCGTCGGCCTCGACCACGTGGTCGAACGCGAAGGCCGCGACCGCCTCGCCCAGCCGCCGGATCAGGTCGTCGGTCGGCCCGCGGTAGACGCTGGCGCCATAGGCCTCCACTGCTTCGGCCAGCGGGTCGTCGACGGCATCGCGTGTCGTGCACACCACGACATCGCGCGGCGCCACGTAGCGGCAGGCGCAGGCGCGGTCGAGCAGGTGGTGCACCGCCGGCCGGCCGGCCACGTCGAGCAGCGCCTTGCCGGGCAGCCGCTCGGAGGCGAGCCGGATCGGGATCACGATGCCGCGGCGCGGCGAGGGCAGGGTCTCAGGCAATGGGGGCGTCAGGCAAAGTGGCGGATGGTGTCGTACAGCGCCTCGGCCTTGCGGTCGGCTTCGTCGAGGTCGCCGTAGTTGTTGACGAACTGCATGATGCGCGGCTGGATCTCCTCGGCCACCGGGCACAGGCCGGGGCCGTAGTCGAGGCCGTCATAGAGCGGCGGCGCGCGTCGCTTCCAGGCGCCCGAGGCGAACAAATCCTCCCGGTAGGCCAGCGCCCAGGCGGCGTAGATGCCGTCGCCGCCCAGCTCGACGAACTTGGCGCGGAAGTCCTTCCACGGCACGTCGTCGCGCATGTACTTGACCGTCCAGCACCAGTAGGTGCTTTCGCAGCCCTCGGGCACCATCTGCGGCACCAGGTAGTCGCCGCCCGCCGCGCGCGCGGCTTCGGCGTATTTGGCCGCGATCTGCCGGCGCAGATCGATGAACCAGTCGATGCGCTCGGTCTGCGCCAGACCCAGCGCGGCGGCGACCTCGGGCAAGCGGTACTGCAGGCCGAAGGCGTCGTGGCGCTTGTAGGCGGGGTCCTGGAACACCTCCTTGTTGAGCCGGATGCGGCCCTCGCCGGCACTCAGGATCGAAAAGCCCATCGAGCCGAACTTGCGCATCTCGGCCGCCAGCATCTCATCGTCGGTGACCAGGATGCCGCCGTCGCCGGTCGAGATCTGCTTCGAGTTCTCGGTCGAGTAGCTGGTGATGTGGGCGCACCGGGCGATGTTCTTGCCCTTGTAGACCGCCATGTGCGCCTCGGCGGCGTCGTTGATCACGTGGATGCCGTGCTTCTCGGCCAGCTCCATCAGCGGGTCGAGGTCGGCCGACAGGCCGTAGAGCGATACCGGCATGATCGCCTTGGTCCGCGGCGTGATCTTCCGTGCCACGTCGTCCGGGTCGATGTTGAAAGTGTCGGGGTCGATGTCGGCGAATACCGGCACCGCGTTCTGCGCCAGGGTCACCGCGACGTTCGAGATCACGGTCAGCGGCGGCTGGATCACCTCGTCCCCCCAGCCCACGCCGCAGGCCGCCAGCGCCTGGTGCAGCGTCGAGGTGCCCGAGTTGGAGGTCACCGCGAAGCTGGTGCCCACCTTGTCGGCGAAGGCGCGCTCGTAGCGCTGGTTCATGTTGCCCGAGGTCGACGAGCCGAAACCCGAATCGAGCACCTCACGGACATAGTCGAGCTCCTTGCCGCTGAAGCGCCAAGTGTTCTTCATCGCCCGTCGGTCCGTTCTTCCCCGTTGTCCGGCAGCCGCAGCTCGCCGCGCAGGCAGCCCAGCAGCACGTGATCGGTGTATCCGCCTTCATACGGCACATGCGCACGCAGCGTGCCTTCTAGGGCAAAGCCCAGCTTCTCGAACACCCGTACCATCGCCGGGTTTGCGGCCATCGAGCCCGCGGTCAAGCGGCGCAGGCCGCGCGCCTCGAACAGGTGCCGGCACAGCGCGCCCAGCGCATCGGTCGCTACGCCGCCGCCCCAGTGGGCGCGGTCGCCGATCATGATGCCGATATCCGCGATGCCGTGCTCCCAGTCGATGTGCCCGGCCTTGGCCGTGCCCACGAACGCCCCGTCCGCGGCCATGTGTATCGCATAGAACAGGTCCTCGGGCGAGCGGTCCACGCGCCGCCAGTAGGCCTCGACCTCCTCGAACGGGATCTCGGTCAGGTACTCCGCCCGGCCGATGGTCTTGATCACCTCGTGGTCGCGCAGCCAGGCGAGGTAGCGCGGGTCGCGCAGATGGCCCTCGCCGAAGCGCATCAGACAGGTGCGCCGCCCGTCGATGCGCTCGGCCTGGCGTTTCAGATCGCCGTCCATCCACCGTCCACCGCCAGCACAGTGCCGGTGACGTAGGCCGCCGCGTCGGAAACCAGAAACGCCACTGGGCCGGCGACGTCCTCGGGCTTCGCCATGCGGCGCAGCGGCGTGCGCGCCTCGTAGGCGCGAACGAAGGGCTCGGGCTGGTCGTCCCACACGCCGCCGGGCGCCACGGTGTTGACCCGCACGCCGCGCGGGCCCCAGTAGCTCGCCAGGTAGCGGGTGTAGTTGGCGATGCCGCCCTTGATCGCGGCGTAGGCCGCGGGCAGCGTCATGTCGGTGCCCTCGTAGACGCCCATGTCCGGGCCTACCTGGCCGTAGATCGAGCCGAGGTTGACGATCGCGCCGCCGCCGCGCGCGGCCATGCGCGCGGCCACGGCGTTGCACAGCAGGCACACGGCGTTGAGCTGCATGTCGACGTTGCGCCGCCAGCTCTCCGCCTCGATCTCCTCGAGCCGCCGGCCCCAGTCCTCGGTGCGCGGGTAGGCGGCGTTGACCCAGATGTCGACCGCTCCGTGCTCGCCCTCCAGCGCCTCGACCCGCTCGGCCACCGCCTCGGTGCTCGCCGCGTCGAAGCGCACCTGCGCGACCCCTTCAACCGGGTCGCCGCGTCCGCCCGCCACGTCGAGCGCCAGCACCGCCGCGCCGCAGCGGGCGAGCTCGGCCGCGATCGCCGCGCCGATCAGCCCGTTGCCGCCGGTCACCGCGGCGCGGCGTCCGGCCAGGGAGAAGGCCTCGGTCATCCCGCGCGCGCCGTCGCCGGCTGCGTCATCCCGGTCTCCAGGCTCTCGACCAGCCGCTCGATGGCGTCGCCGACGATCGCGGGGTCGAACTCCTCGATCCGCCGGTAGTCGTAGCCGCGCATGTCGAACGAGTTGTCGATCACCGCCTGCAGCAGCCGCGCCGCGTCGGCCTTCGCCGCCTCGGTGTCGATGCCGTCGATCAGCGCGCGCCGCAGCGCCGGAGCCAAATCGTCCTCGCGCTCGATCACCGTGACGTGGGGCAGGACGTTGTAGAAATTGTGCCGGCCGAAGGTGACCACGGGCTTGCCCAGCACCGCGGCTTCCAGCCCCGCGGTGCCGGTGATGGTGACGACCGCCTCGGCGCGCTGCGCCGCCTCGAGCCCGAGCTCGAGCATGTCCAGGATGACGACGTTCTTGAACTCGCGGATCTGGTCGTAGAAGTCGGCCGGCCGCCGACCCTGGGTCTGGTAGGTCTCCTTGACCGCCAGCGTGTAGCCCGCGGGCAGGTCGCGCGCGATCGAGGCGATGGCGCCGAGCTGGAAGAAGTACTCGGGCGAGGCCTGCTGCAGCGAGCTTTCGGGCTCGGCGTGCAGCGGGAAGAAGACGAAGGGCCGGTCTTTCATCTCCGCCAGCCGCACGACGCGCCTGCCGGTCATGTCGCGGTTGGCGCGCCAGCGCCGCCAATAGAAGGCCACCTCGCTCGACATGTAGTAGCCCTTGGCCTTGTCGTAGCGCCGCAGCCGCCAGTAGAGGTGCTGCGCCACCTTGTAGGCCATGTCGTAGAGCGTCCGGCCCAGCCCCATCGTTTTCAGGAAGGCTTCGCGGTACTGCATGTGGGCGTCGTAGGGCGCGGCGATCTCGCGCCTCGGCGCTTCGGCGATGCGGTGGTAGGCGGCCTCGATCGGCGGCGCCTCGAAGAACTCGTTCCAGCACCAGTAGTGGTAGTTGCGATAGCGCGAGCCGATCACCGAGCGGCACGGGATGCCGTGCAGCCGGGCGACGCGCTGCGCCTCCGCCTCGCCGTTGACCAGGAGCGTGATGCCCTTCTCGGTGAACTCGCGCTCCCAGAAGGCCAGGCGCCGGTTGAACGCGGCCAGCATCCCGGTCGCGTCGGTGCGCTCGGAATAGCGCGAGCGCGGGTGCCGGAAGCCGCCGAGCGAGAAGCCGCGCCCCAGATGCCGGTTGGTCGCCACCAGCGTGTTGATGGTGACGCCCAGCCGCTCCTCGTTGCGCCGCGCCTCGGCCACCGCGGCGTCGGGGTCGGCGACCGGCTCCAGCGCCGTGTCGAGCATGCCACGGACATTGGCGATGGTGGCGAAGATCTCGCGCGCGCCGATGCCCTCGTAGAAGGTGCGCTCCTGCTCGCTCATGCAATAGAGGTGAAGCTCCGCCCCGTGGCGCTGCGCAAGCTCGCGCGCCAGCGCGAGCAGGAAGAAACGCCACTCCGAATGGGCGGCGAAGGCGATCCGCGCGAGCGGCTGGGACATGCGGGGGATCTCGACGACGATGGAACGGGGCCGGGCGACCCGGCGGTCGGGCACGCTACCGCCATCCGGGTGAATCGACCGATTCCCCGCCGCCGCAGCTGCCGACATGGCCTAGAGCGCTCGCACACAAGCGAAATCGCGCCCCGGCGGCGGTCATTGTTCACAACGCGAACGCCGGGTCAAGCTTTGTTCATAGAGTGAACGGGCTGGCGAAGATCTTCATTCGTAAAGCGGCAGACCGCGGCGCTTGGCCCGCACGAACCAAGCGCCCGACAGCGCCGAGGTGACCATCGCCGCCAGAACCAGGGTGGTGAACATCACTTCGCCGATGATGCCCAGCCCGTAGGCCACCGAGGCGAGCACGATGCCCGGCCCGCCCCTTGTGTTCATCGCCATGGCGAGATTGAAGCCGGTCAGCGCCGTGCGCCCCGCGGCCAGCGCGGCGCCGAAGACGCAGGACATGACGACGGCCGACGACCCGGCGATGAATGCCAGCGTCAGCCAAAGGTCGAAAGCATGGATCAGGTCCAGTTCGGCACCGACCAGGCCGAAATAGATCGGCACGAAGAAGGCCAGCGATACCTCGGCGATGCGGTCCTTGATGCGCTCGAACGAGGCCTGGGGCATCGAGCCGACGACGATGCCCGCGACCAGCGCGCCGAACACCACGTTGATGCCCAGCGCGGCCGCCGCGGCGGCGAACACGAAGCAGGTGCCCAGGACGATGCCGGTGGCGCTGGGGTGGCCGCCGGAACCGCGCGGCAACGCGCGCGCCGTCCCTAGCATCATCGCGCGCACGATCGACAGCGCCGCGATCACGAAGGCGGCCGTGATGCCGATCTTCTGCAGCACGTCGATCGAGTCGACCGACGCCTCGGCCGCCGCGCCCGAGCCCAGACCAGTGGCCACCGCCAGCGCGGCCCAAAGGACCAGATCCTGGATCGTGGCGCAGCCCAGCACGATCTTGGCGAATCGCGTCCCCATCAGGTCCAGGTCGATGAAGATCTTGGAGATCACCGGGATCGAGGTCACGGTGACCGCGATCGCCATGACGATCTGGAAGGCGAGCGGATTGGCGCCCGCACCCATGTAGCGTTCGAGGTCGAACCATCCCACCGCCATCCAGCCCAGTGCGAAGGGCGCCAGGGTCGCGGCGAGCAGAACGATGCCGATGATGACGCCGTCGTCGCGCGACAGGTGCTGCTGCACCCGGAAGCCCGAGACGAACATGAGCAGCACGAGGCCCAGCCAGTGCAGGAACTCGAGCGCCGAGTTCTGGTCGCCGCCGGGGTGGAACAGCCAGGAGTCCGCGGCCGGCCAGAAATAGCCGAGCACGGTCGGGCCCAGAACCATGCCGCCCGCGATCTCCCCCACCACCCGGGGCAGGCGCAGGAGCTGGAACACGAAGCCACCCGCGATCGCCGCGGCCAGGACGGCGACGATGGCCACGAAAATCCGCGATAGCTCCATGCTGTCCATTCGAAGGCTCCGACTGACGCCCGCATCTGTCCGCCCTGCCCGGCCAAGCGGCGGGATCGAGCGGCCGATACCGGGGCCGAGGGCGGCGATGCAAGAAAAGTTTCGCTGCCGGGTCAAGCGGCTGAAACGAAGCGGGGGTATTCGGTACTGTTCAGGGTCGTCGACCTCTCCGGCGCCGCCGAACCGCCCAGCGCCGCCATACCAATGGGCTCGCTCGCCATGCCTCCCGAAGTGCACGCGCTCACCCGCAGCCAGGATCCGCTCTCCGCGAGCGAGCCGATCCTGGTCCATGTCGGTTACTCGAAGGCGGCGTCGACCTGGCTTCAGGAGCGCCTTTTCCGGGCACCTCGCCACGGCTTCTGGGCCCTGTTTCCCGAGAAATCGGACCGACTCACGCTGAACCGGCTGCTGGTCTACCCCTCGGCCTTCGACGCGCCGGCCCCCGGGTTGCAAACGCTGGTCCGCGAGCGCGTGGCGGCGCGGCCCGACCGGCGGCTGGTGCCCGTGGTGTCCGCCGAGGGTCTGGTCGGACACGAAGCCAGCCCGTCGGGGGCGTTGGCGCGGATGCTCGCCGACCGCGTGGTCTCGGCCTTCCCCAGCCCGCGTATCCTCATGATCATCCGCGAGCAGGTCTCCATGATCCGCTCCAACTATCTCTACTACGTCCGCGGCGGCGGCCGGCTGTCGCTGCGCCGCTACCTCGACCGCCCCCCGATCTATGAGACCAGGGCTTGGACCGGCTTCCACCTGAACTACCTCGAGTACGACCGCCTGATCGCCTACTATCGCTCCCTGGTCGGGCCGACGAATCTGTGCGTGCTGCCGCTCGAAATGCTGAGCCGCGATCCCGCCGCGTTCGTCCACCGCATCAGGGATTTCGCCGGGGTTGCCGTCGGCGACGCACAGGTCGATACCGGCGTGGTCAAGCCGGCGATCATGACCGGCGGTCTGGGCACGCGCCGTATCCTCAACCACCTGTTCTCGATCGACGAGCACAACCCCTTCTCGTTCGTCCTGCCGGAGGCCGTTTACTGGCGCGTTTTCGCGCCGGCCATGCGCGGTTACGACCGGCTGCTGAAGGTCCTGGGCGCCAACGACCCGGCCAAGCTCGGCCGCCGGATCGAACGGACCGTCGGCGACCACTACGCCGCGAGCAATCGGCACACGGCAGAGCTCATCGGCCTCGACTTGGAGGTTTATGGGTACCGCATGAAGCCATAAGCCGCTTCACGCCGTGTCGGATCCGGCACCGGAGGCCCCGCACGGTCCGTCACTCAGGCTTCACAAATTTGCCATACCGCGCTATTGCTCGGGAAATCCACGGGATTCCCGGGTCTGGCTGAGTGGCCAAGAACGCGATCTTCTTCCTCGTCGATGCCCTGCGCTACGACGTCTTCGCCGACGTCGAGGCGGCACGGCGTCTGTGCCCGAACATCGTCTCGCTGATCGACCGCGGCTTCGTGCGGCGCGCGGTCGCCAACGCGCAGTCGACCCAGATGGTCATGCCGGCGATCTACAGCCTGACCTATCCGCTCGACCATGGCGGCTACAACACCGGCATCCGCAAGCGCCCGCGGAGCTTCGTCGAGACGCTGCACGACGCCGGGTACACCACGCACCTGATGGCGGCGTGCAACCAGCTCGGTCTCACCCACGGCTACGACCGTGGCTTCGATCACGAGCACACCAGCCTCGACTGCCTGCACGTGCTCGAATACCTGATCGACAAGGTGCTGTCCTACGATGTCGCGCTGTGGCGCAAGGGCGAGCGAACCCGCGAGGAAACCATCGCGATCGTGCGCCGCGAGCTGGCACGGCTGCTCGACGCGCTCGTCGAGCTGATCGAGACCAACGAGGGCGCCATCTGGTCGGCCAAGCTGCGCCGTATCAACGAATCCGTGGCGGCCAAGGCGCCGGCCGAGAAGGCGCTGCTCGAGCGCGATCCGGACGCGGTGCTCGACAAGCTTGCCCGCGTGCCGCCGTCGCTCTACTGGCGCTTCCTGGGCCGGCGCCCCGACGAGATCGGCCGGTCGCTGCTCTTGACCCGCGCGCTGGCCAGCCTGAGCTGGCGCAGTCGCAGGCTGATCGCGCCCACGCGCTTCCCCTTTTTCGTGCTCGGCCACTACGAGACCAAGGCCGCCACAGTGATGAAGGGCGTGCGCGAGGTGATCGCGCGGTCCGAGCGGCCATGGTACGTCCACCTCCACGTCATGGACGTGCACGACTGCCGATCGCTCGGGCGGCCGCTGGTCGTGCTGAGCTGGCTGCGCTTCCTGCCGCGCTGGTTCGCCGCGCGCCTGGCCGGCGCCACCCGGCGCACCTTCAACTACGACCTCGCGCTGATGTATGTCGACCGGCACTTCGGCAAGCTGCTGCGCACGCTCGAGGAAACCGGCCAACTCGACGACACGGTCATCCTGGTGACCGGCGACCACGGCTCGTCCTGGGCGGAAAGCCCGCGGATGAAGCAGCCGGTAGCCGCCCGCACCCATTACGAGGACATCGACGTGCCGCTCATCCTGGCCAGCGCTGGGCGCGAGCCGGTCGACGGCGGCATGATCGACTCGATGAGCCTCGGCGCGACGCTGCTCGACGCGCTGGGCGTCGAGGGGCATGCGAGCTTCAAGGGTCGCTCCGTGTTCGGGCCGGGCCGGCCCTTCGTGGTCACCGAAATGGCCGGGGCCGGCAATGCCGACCTGGAGCGCAAGGACCTGCATTTCACCGTGACCACCGAGGCCCACAAGCTCATGGTGGTGCTCGAAGGGTCCGCGCTGCGACAGCGTGCGCTCTATGACCTCGCCGACGACCCCAGGGAGGTCCGCAACGTCATCGGCGACCCGGCGCAGGCGCCCGTGATCGACAGGCTGATGGATTATCTGTA
>CAZMTC010000036.1:0-22527 GCA_964569105.1 uncultured Alphaproteobacteria bacterium
CGCTCAGGTCCGCGTCAGGGTCGGCCCGGTGGACCTCGCGCGGCACGGCCACGGTGTGGCCGCCCTGAACGGCGCCCGTGACGGGCTGGCCCTCCTCGGCGGCGAAGATCTTATCGAGCAGCGCCTGGTTCACGTGCTCGCCGGTGTCCTCGGCGTTGCGCGACGCCTGCTCGACCGTGCGCACCGAAATGCCCGGGCCCTCACCGGCTGCGGGCAGGGTGACGCCTTCGCGGACGGTGGCGGCGATGCGCTCGGCGGTCTCGGCGGCAGCCTTCTCGCGCTGCTCGGCGAGCCAGGCCTCGCGCACGTCGTCGCGCGCCTCGGCGAAGGGGCGGACGGCCGAGTCGATCACCTCCTCGACGCGCAGCAGGAACCAGCCGCGGTCGTCGGTCTGGGCCAGGAAGCTCAGCTCGCCCGGGGGCGTGTCGAACGCCTCCTCGACGATGGCCGGGTCCTGCGGCAGGCCGGCGACCGGCTCGCCCTCGCGGTTCAGGCCCTCCTGATCCATCGCCGGCACCGCGATCGCCGGCAGGCCGACGATCCGGGCGGCCTCCTCGAGCGGCGTGCCCGCACCGACCTCGGCGTCGAGCGCGTTGCCCAGCTCGCGCGCCAGTGTCACCGCCTCGTTGGCCCGGATCTGCTCGACCAGCTCGTCGCGCACTTCGTCGAGCGATCTCACGTCCCCGCCCGAGACGCTCTCGATCTTGAAGACGTGCCAGCCCAGCGGGCTCTCCACCGGCTCGGTCACCGCGCCTTTGTCGGCCGTGAACACCGCCTCGTCGAGCGCCGGGTCGCCGAGCTGGCCGCGGCGCATCTCGCCCAGGTTTTCGGCCATGCCGGTCACCGACTCCCTGGCCACCGACGCGAAGGATTCGCCGCCCTGGATGCGCTGGTAGGCGGCCATGGCGGCCTCGCGCTGGCCGGGGCCGAACAGGATCTGGCGGATCTCGCGCGTCTCGGGCGTGGCGTAGCGGCCCTTGTTGTCCTCGTAGGCCCGCTCGAGCTGGGCGTCGGTGACTTCGACGGTCTCGGCGAGGCGCGCCGGGTCGGCCAGCACGACCGTGAGCTTGCGGTACTCGGGCGCGGTGAAGGCGCCGGGGTTGGCCTCGTGGTAGGCGCGCAGCTCGTTCTCGGTCGGCTCGGGCACGGCGGTCATCTCGGATGCCGGGACGAAGGCGATGTCGACGGTACGGCGCTCGCCCCGATAGGCGTGGATCGCCTCGACCAGGGTGCGTGGCGGTGCGGCGCCGCCGACCACCGCCTCGACCAGCTGGTTGCGCTGCATCTCGGGCCGGCGCACGGTCTGCTCGTAGCCCACGGGGGTCATGCCAAGGTGCTGGCGCACGAGCTGTTCGTAACGGTTGCGCGAGAAATTCCCCTGGTTGTTCTGGAAGGCGGGGTCGTTGCGGATCGATGCGGCCAGCGCGGCGTCGGAAATCGCCACGTCCATGCTCGCCGCCTCCTCGAGGAACAGGTTCGAGGTGACGATCTGCTGCGTCACCTGGTTGGCAACCTGCATGCGCACGGCGCGCTGTACCTCGAGGCTGGGATCGGGGAGTTGGATGCCGCGCATCTCGTCGTCGACCCGGTGGCGCAACTCGGCGCCCGAGACGCCCCGGTCGCCCACCTGGATCACCGTGTCGGTCATCCCGGTCGAGGGCGCGAACATGTCGCCCACGCCCCACAGCGCGAAGCTGAGGATCAGGAGGCCGAACAGGGCGACGGCCAGGAAGCCCTGGGTCGCCCTCCGCATGGTCTGCATCATGGCGCGGTCGCGTCCTTCGTGCGCGGCGTAGGTATCGTGCCCGGGCCACCCCGGGCGCGGCGCGCATCTTAGAGTGGCCGACAGGCGGCAACAAGGCGGGGTCGAGGGTTCGTCGATGGTTGCCGGCAGCAGATGCCGCGCCTACCTCCAAAGCTGAAATTGCCCCAACTTTCTCGCGCCGTCGTCCGCGGCAACCTGTTCCTTGACCTCGACCGCCAGGAGGGCGCCGCGCCGGATCAGGTGGGCGAGGGCGTCGCCATCCTGATCGCTGCCGGCACCGAGGACGTCGTCGTGCGCGACAACTGGATCGAGAACACGCGCGAGGGCGACAATGACAATATCGGCATCTGGGCCGCGCGCGGCGGCGGCGGGCACGAGATCCGGCGCAACGTCATTACCGGCATGCCGCGGGCCATTGCCGTCGCTGGCGATACCACGGCGCGCGTCGTCGACAACCGCCTGTGGCTGCGCGGCGGAGGGGCGTTTTTTCCCATCGCCGGGGACGCGGTCACGGCCCGGCACAATCTGGTCGTGCATGGTGGCGATGTCGTCGCCGCGCCTGACGGCGGGAACACCGAGTAAGGAGCTGTGAGGCTGCGTGACCCTTTCCCCCGCAGCGTTCGGCTGGTAGGTAACGGAAGGCGTGGTCGATGGCCGCGCGGCCATCCACGATGCATGGGCTTCACATGACGCGCCGACCTCTGGTCGCCGGTAACTGGAAAATGCACGGGCTGCGCGCCAACGCCGAGGCGTTGGCGACCGACGTCGGCCAGCGCGCGGTGGCGGCGGGCGACCGGGTGCGGTGCGATATCGTGTTGTGCCCGCCGCACCCGATGTTGCGGACCGTATGGGATGCCATCGCGGGCAGCCCGGTGCTGCTCGGCGGCCAGGACTGCCACCCGATGCCCGAGGGCGCCTTCACCGGCGACGTCGCCGCGGAAATGCTGGCCGACGCCGGCTGCCGCTATGTCATCGTCGGTCATTCCGAGCGGCGCCACGCGCACCGCGAGGACGATGCCGCGGTGCGCGCCAAGGCGGCGGCAGCCCACCGCGCGGACCTCAAGGCGATCGTCTGCGTCGGCGAGACGCTCGAGGAGCGCGACGCGGGCGGCGCCGAGGACGTGGTGTCGGCGCAGCTCGCAGGCGCGCTGCCCGACGCGGCCGGCGCCGCCAACACGGTCGTCGCGTACGAACCGGTCTGGGCGATCGGGACCGGGCGGGTCGCGGAGCTCGAGGACATCGCGGCGATGCACGCGGCGATCCGCGCGCGCGTGCCCGAGGGCGCGTCGATGCGGCTGCTCTACGGCGGCTCGGTCAAGCCGAACAACGCCGAAGGCATCCTGGCGCTCGACGACGTCGACGGCGCCCTGGTTGGCGGCGCAAGCCTGGACGCCGAAGACTTCTTCGCCATCGTCGAGGCCTGCCCCTGAGGACGCAGCGAAGAGGGGGCGGCCCCTAGCCAAGCCAAGCCGCAGCGACTAAGTAGGGCGCTTGTACGCCGTCACGAGGCCGGACATGGATACCGTACTGATCGTCATCTATCTGCTGATCGTCATCGCGCTGATCGTCGTGGTGTTGATGCAGCGCTCCGAAGGCGGGGCGCTGGGCATCGGCGGCGGCGGTGGCGGCGGGCTGATGACCGGCCGCGGCGCTGCCAATGTGCTGACCAGGATCACCGCCGGACTGGCGACGGCGTTCATCGTCATGAGCATCGTGCTGGCCATGCGCGCGGATACCGGAACCGCGCCGTCCTCGGTCACCGATCGCCCGACGACCGAGGCGCCGGCCGCGCCCGCGCCCCCCGGCGACGAGACGCCGACCGCGCCTACTGCACCGACCGAGTAGCGTTGTTCCCGACGGGTTCGGCGCCGGCCCGTGTCTCGATCCGGCGTTGCCGAGAATAGACCATATTTTCCTTGCCGGACTCGGGGCCGGTGCCGCCCAATTGGCTTGGGCGTGAACTCCAGATGTTGTAGGCTGCAGGTCCATGACGCGGTACATCTTCATTACCGGCGGCGTGGCTTCCTCATTGGGCAAAGGGCTTGCAACCGCGGCGCTGGGGGCGCTCCTCCAGGCACGCGGTTTCACCGTGCGTCTGCGCAAGATGGACCCCTATCTCAACGTAGACCCCGGCACCATGTCGCCCTACCAGCACGGCGAAGTCTACGTCACCGACGACGGCGCCGAGACCGACCTTGACCTGGGCCACTACGAGCGGTTCACGGGCGTCGCTTCGCGCCGCGCCGACAACGTCACCGCCGGGCGCATCTATTCCGAGGTGCTGGCGCGCGAGCGCAAGGGTGACTATCTGGGCGCCACCGTGCAGGTGATCCCGCACGTCACCGACATGATCCAGGAGTTCATCACCGCCGACGAGGGCGCGGACGACTTCGTGCTGGTCGAGATCGGCGGCACGGTGGGCGACATCGAGGGCCTGCCCTTCCTCGAGGCGATCCGCCAGATCCGCATCCGGCTGGGGCGCGAGCGGACGCTGTTCCTGCACCTCACGCTGGTGCCCTATATCGGCTCGGCGGGCGAGCTCAAGACCAAGCCCACCCAGCACTCGGTCAAGGAGCTGCAGTCGGTCGGCATCCAGCCCGACGTCGTGCTGTGCCGCGCGGACCGGGAGATCCCAGCCGACGCGCTGCGCAAGATGGCGCTGTTCTGCAACGTGCCCGAGACCGCGGTGATCCAGGCGCTCGACGCGCGCTCGATCTACGAGGTGCCGGTCAGGTACCATCAGGAGGGGCTGGACACCGAGGTGTGCCGCCACTTCAACCTGCTCAACGGTGCCGGCCCGGACCTCGGCCCATGGAGCGGCATCGTCGAGCGGCTGATGTCCCCCGAAGGCGAGGTCACCATCGCCATCGCGGGCAAGTACACCGACCTGCAGGACGCCTACAAGTCGCTCACCGAGGCGCTGACCCACGGCGGCATCGCCAACCGCGCGCGCGTCAACCTGCGCTGGATCGAGAGCGAGACCTTCGAGCGCGAGGACCCGGTCCCGTGGCTCGAGGACGTCAACGGCATCCTCGTCCCCGGCGGCTTCGGCGAGCGCGGGGCGGAGGGCAAGATCGCCGCGGTGCGCTTCGCGCGCGAGCACAAGGTGCCCTATTTCGGCATCTGCTTCGGCATGCAGATGGCGGTGATCGAGGCGTCGCGCAACCTCGCCGGCATCAGGAAGGCGGGCTCGACCGAGTTCGGCCCGTGCGACGATCCGGTGGTCGGCCTGCTCACCGAGTGGATGAAGGGCAACCGGGTCGAGCGGCGCAACGTCGACGATGACCTGGGCGGCACCATGCGCCTGGGCGCCTATCCGTGCGAGCTCGCCTCGGGCAGCCGCGCGCGCGCAATCTACGACACCGACAGCATCACCGAGCGCCACCGCCACCGCTACGAGGTCAACGTCAACTACCGCGACCGCCTCGAGGCGGCCGGCGTGCGCTTCTCCGGCATGTCGCCCGACGGTGCGCTGCCCGAGATCGTCGAGCTGCCGGAGCACCCCTGGTTCATGGGCGTCCAGTTCCACCCCGAACTCAAGTCCAAGCCTTTCGAGCCCCACCCGCTGTTCACCAGCTTCGTCGAGGCGGCGCTGAACCAGAGCCGGCTGGTGTAGGGGCGTGGCGCCTTCGCCCATGTTCCTCATCCATGTCTATGAGGAATGCGTCAGGCTGACATGTCGGCCGCAAGCCGCCTCACCCTGACCGAATCGCGGCCGGGCACATCGGCGAACAATAACTTTCGGCCAGAGTGATCCGGCGCGGAGCGGCTCTGCGTATCCCTTGTCAGGAGACCCAATCCTGAGGCAGGGATGATCCGCCGCATGCACGATCTGGTGATGGACCCCGAGCAGAACCCGCTGAGCGCGCTACCCAAGAAGGTGCGCTTCCAGTACATGCTCATCCTATCCTACCTGTGGTCGAGCGTGTTTACCCTGTGGGTGGGCTCGTTCGTGGTCTTGGGTCCGACCGTGATCGGTCACACTGCGGTGCTGCTGGGCATCTTCTTCACCGCCGACATGTTCCGCCGAACGCGCCGGGAGGCAGCGAGCCACCGCGACGCCATGCGCGACCCGCGCGACAAGACGGTGCTGTACGACGATCTGTGGGGCGCGCCGGCGGCGACCCAGGACGTGCGCGGCTAGCGCGCCGCGGCCGGAGCGGGAGGACCCGGTGGCGACCGTCCTGATCATGGGGGCCAGCCGGGGCATCGGGCTCGAGGCGGCCAGGGCCGCTCTGGCCCGCGGCCATCGGGTGCGCGCCTTCGCCCGCCGCGCTGGGCGCATCGCGCTCGAAGATCCCAAGCTCGAAAAGCATGCCGGCGACGCGCTCAACCCGGGCGACGTCGCGGGCGCGCTCGACGGCGTCGACGCGGTGATCCAGGCGCTGGGCGTGCCCGCCGACCGGCGCATGGTACTCGGCCCGGTGGACCTGTTTTCCAAGGCAACCGCGGTGCTGGTGCCGGCGATGGAGGCGGCGGGCGTGCCCCGGCTGATCGCCGTCACCGGCTTCGGCGCCGGCAACAGCCGCGCCAGCATCGGTTGCCTGCAAAATGTGGCGTTCCAGGCCGTGTTCGGGCGGGCCTACGCCGACAAGGACGCGCAGGAACGGCTGATCGAGGACAGCGCGCTGGACTGGACTATCGTGCGACCGGGTGTGCTGACCAACGGGCGGCGCACCGGACGCTATCGGGTGCTGGTCGAGCCGGAGCAGTGGCGCAACGGGATCATCGCGCGCGCGGACGTCGCCGACTTCCTGTCCGGGCAGATCGACGACGACACCTACCGGCACCGGGCGCCGGTCCTGATCCGCTGCCCGCTGTGACAACCGGAGTCGCGAGGAGGCGGCGATGAACCGGATGATGGTCCGCAACACGGTGCGGCTGGCGTCGTTCGGCGACGACCTGACCGCCGCGGTGGTCGGTGCGACCGGCGGCATCGGCGGCGGGTTGGCGGAGGCGCTGAGGCGTTGCCCGCAAGTCGGCCGCGTCGTGCGGCTGTCACGCCGCCGGCCCGGGGACGCCGACGCCTCGAGGCCGTGGCTGCATCTCGATCTCGATGACGAGGACAGCATCCTGGACGCGGCCTGCGCGTTACGCGGCATGGCCGAGACGGTGGACCTCGTGATCGTGGCCAGCGGCGTGCTGCACGACGGCGGGCGGCTGCAGCCCGAGAAGTCGTGGCGCGCGCTGAGCCGATCGGGGCTGGAGACCGCGTTCCGGGTCAACGCCATCGGCCCGGCGCTGGTGGCCAAGCATTTCCTGCCGTTGCTGCCGCGCCGAGGGAAGGCGGCGTTCGCGGCGCTGTCGGCGCGGGTCGGCAGCATCGAAGACAACCGCCTGGGTGGCTGGCACGCCTACCGGGCGTCGAAGGCGGCGCTCAACATGCTGCTACGGACGCTGTCGATCGAGTTGGCGCGGCGCAACCGCGAGGCGCTCTGCATCGGGTTGCATCCGGGCACCGTGGACACGGCGTTGTCGAAGCCGTTCCAGCGCAACGTGCCCGAGCGGCAACTGGTTCCCCCGGCGCACGCGGCGGAGCGGTTGCTGAAGGTGGTCGACCGGCTGGGACCCGAGGACAACGGCGGCCTGTTTGACTGGGATGGCGCGCGCATCCCTTATTGATCGGTTCGGGTCGTCGGCGTGACGCCATGTGCTCTCAGCACGTTTCCGCCGCCGTACAGCTGCGCAGCGTGAACCGCGGGTCGCCGGGTTGGCGAACGGCGTCGAAGGCGCGGCCGTCGGAGCACTGGACGCGGACCGAGACGACGCGGCCCTGGTCCGTCTCGCGGACCTCCTCGTTGGTGTAGAACGCGGCCTCGCAGTCCTTCTCGGCGGCGAGTTGCAGGCGCAGCGCTTGGCGCCAGCCCTGCTCGTCCTGGGAAACGGCGGGGCCGGCGGCGAGGGCGAGCAGGATCGAGGCGGCAGCGCTCAGGCGGCGCATTCGGTGGCACATGGGGAATCCTCCGAGGTCGGAAGGACGATCCTGGTGGATTGGACCTCGCGCGCGCATTGACGCGGGTCAAACCCCAAGTGACCGGGCGCCTTTTGTCGCCCGTCGCGGCGCGCAACGCTCACTCGGCGCGCGACTGCACCGCGCCGTCGTCGATGCCCTTGGCGACCCACACCTTGTTTACGAAGCCGATCGCGTAGACGAACGACACCAGAAACAAGAGGTAGCTGATTACCCGGTAGAGAGGACGGCCAGGATGCCACCCGCTTCAGCCTCCATTCGCAGGATGGGGCCAGCGTTCGGTGCTTCCGGAGTGCCTCGGTCAGGTCGTCTGCATGCGGTCCTTCGGCTCTGCCGCCTGCCAAGGCGTCTCATTGGCCCTGTCACGACCGCTGCTTGCACACAATTTGTATCAATCTGGGGCGATATTGTCATCATTTATAGTGCCCATGCAGCCCGGCAGGGCCGTCGTCGTCGCCACGGCGGTGGCGGCGGTGCCAGCGGCGGCGGCGGATGACCTGCCGCACGTAGAGGGTGAGAACGGCCAGGATGACGACGCCGATCGTGAGCGGGAACACCACCCCCAGGAACGGCACAGCCATGATGGCGACCACTATCAGGGCGACCAGCGCCGCCACGCCGCCCAGCGCCACGGTCGTGCCGACGGCGTAGAGCGCCAGCTCGCGTGCGCGGCGGCGCGGAGCATCGGTGTCGCCGGTCTCGCGGCCGGTGCGGTCGGTCACGCGCGCCCTTCCGGTCGGTGTGCCTGCGGTCGACTCCGGACAGAGTTAACGCGCCGCCCGCCGCTACTTCAAATCGAGCCCGAACAGCTTGATTGCGTTGGTCCGGCCGATCTGCTCGCGCTCCTTGTCCGAGACCACGGAGGTGGCATCGTACCACTCGGCCGCGTCCTCCATGTGCTCGAACGGGTAGTCGGCGGAGAAATAGACGCGGCCCATCGGGATCTTGTCGAGCGTGCAGCGGAAGGCGGCGTCGTCGAAATTGCCCGAGCAGGTGATGTGGAAATGCTCGAGGAAGTACTCGCCCAGGGGCCGCTCGCCGCGGTAGCCGCGCGGCGACCACTTCATGCGCGCGTCGAGGCGCCACAGGCCGAAGGGGATGTTCTCGCCCAGATGGCCCAGGCAGATCTTGAGCTTGGGATGGTCCTCGAACAGGCCCGAGCCGCACAGGCGCAGCGCGTGGATCGATGTCTCGACCGCGAAGCCCCACGGCGCGCTCATCAGCCACGGATGGCCCTCGTAGTTCCTCGCCTGCGAGGGGATCTGCATGCGCGGATGGAGGTAGACCGGCACGTCGAGCGCCTCGACCGTGGCCCAGAACGGGCGGTATTCGGGGATGTCGAAGTAGATCTGGTTGTCGGGGTCGCCCGACTGCTGGAAGCCGTTGATCATCGCGCCCTTGAAGCCGAGTTCCTTGACGCAGCGCTCGAGCTCGGCGGCGCCGGCGTCGGGAGTGTGCATCGGCAGGGTGGCGAAGGCGGCGTAGCGATCGGGGTGCCTGGCGACCGCATCGGCGAGGCGGTCATTGGCCTTGCGCGCCACTCTGGCCCCCTCCTTGGGATCGACGATGGCCTGCACGCCCGGCGCGTTGATCGACAGGATCGCGAATTCGATCCCCGTCTGGTCCATCTTCTCGATCCGCTCGTCGTCGGTGTCGAGGATCTGGCGGGTGAAGTCGTCCCAACGGCCCGAATCGCCGGCGAAGGCGCGGGTCTCGCCCAGCGTCTCGTCGATGGCGACGTGCTCCTCGAAGGCGATCTTGTTCTTCATGGCGGCTGTCTCCCCCGGTTGGCGGTTCGTTCGGGCGGAGTCCTACAGGCTGGGCCCGGACTGCGCCAGCCGTCCGGCGGGACGCGCCCATGACGATTTTGCGAGGATCAGGCGAACGGACCCGTTCCGCGCCAACCCAGCGGGGCACGGATCGCTTCCCCGGCGCGCACTGGCATTCCCACCCCCGCCGCGTTAGGCTCCCTGCCAACGGATTCGATCCCAACGGAAACGCTCCGGCGAACGGGGCGCTGCGGCGGCCACCCATGCTCACCCGCGAGAACCTGCGTTCGGGCGTCCTGCACAGGATGCTGCGCGAGCAGGGCCACGAAACCTGGACCCCCGAGCAGATCCGGGCCTCGATCGACGAGACGCTGCGCGAGCGCGACACGTCGCGCGGCGTGTGGCTGTTCGGCTACGCCTCGCTGATCTGGAACCCGGCCTTCCACTATGCCGAGCGGGCGCAGGGGCACATTCACGGCTATCATCGACGGTTCTGCCTGTGGACCGTGATCGGGCGCGGGTCCCAGGACTGTCCCGGGCTGATGATGGGGCTGGAGCGTGGCGGCTCGTGCCGCGGCGTTGCCTACCGCGTGGCGCCGGAGGCGATGGACGAGGAACTCTACGTCGTCTGGTCGCGCGAGATGGTCACCGGCTCCTACTGCCCGCGCTGGGTCGAGGTCGACATCGGCGGCACACGGGTGCCGGCCGTGGCCTTCGTGATCAACCATGCGCACGAGCGCTATGCCGGGCAGCTCGACGACGCGGTCGCGGCGCGCGCCATCGCCGAGGCGCACGGCCCCCTGGGCCGGTGCTGCGAGTACCTGTTCAACACCGTCGCCCATCTCGACGAAATGGGCATCCCCGACCGCCGCCTCCATCGCCTGGCGCGCATGGTCGAGGACATCCAAAAGGGCCGGGTGGCCTAGCGGTTCCTAGAGCGGTTCCACCTGCGTCAGCGGTGCGCTGACCAATGGCGTCCACGGCCCCATCGCCTCGCGTGCGGCGATCAGCCGGCCCTCGCGGCCGAGCAGCCGGTCGGCCAGCGCGACGATGCGGCGGTTGGGATGGGCGTGGGGGGCCGCGGTGTAGAGCCGCGCGGCCGCTTCGTCCTCGCGACCCTCCGCGTCCAGCGCCAGCGCGATCAGGGCGCCGGCGGTGGATCGGCTGACGCCGGCCATGCAATGGAACAGCACCGCCTGCCGGCGGTCGCGGCCGCGCAGGAAGTCGATCATCGCCGCCACATGATCCTCGCCGGGGAGTACCAGCCCGTCGAGCGGCTGCGAGATATCGTCGATCTCGACCCGGTGGTGTCGGTCGGGCTGGAGGCCCGGCGGCGTGCCCGGCTGCTCGGCCGTTCCGATCATCGACACGATGTAGCCGGGCCGGAGTTCGGCCGCGTGGCGCTGCAGTTCGGCCAGGGAGCAGACGTAGATCATGGTTGGACGATGTCAGATTCGGGTTGCGTCCGTGTGACTCCCCGACCGGTGCCGCGACCGCTTGCCGCGTAGCCGCCACAGCGCCACCTCGACCAGGATCAGCGCCACGAAGGCCGGCACCGCGGTGAGTACCGGATAGGGCAGTTCGATCATCCCTCGGCCCCCAACGCCCGAGCCCGCTCGAGCCATTTCTCGCCTGCGGCGCGGTCGGGCAGGGGCAGGCGCACCTTGGGGCAGGCGAAGTCGTCCAGCGTCATTGCCAGAACCGGCTCGCCGTTGTCCTCCTCGATCGCCGCCGCCTTGACCTCGCCGGGCGCCAGCCTGCGGGTGAGGGACCTGTCGCCCATCGAGGAGACCAGTCCCAGAGTCCCCGCCTTGCCGCCGTGGAGGAGCGCCGTGTGCCCGTCGGCTGCGACCAGCGTCTCCTCCGCGATGAAGTCGGGATAGTTTGCCTTGATCCGGGCTGCCGCCGTATCGCCGCTCTTGATCGCCGCGTTGCGCAGCCCGCGTGCCCTCCACCACACGAAGACGAGCAGGCCGATCACGAGCGGCGCTGCGATGGGCAGGAGGAGTTGGGGGTCCATGGCAGGCATCTTATCGAAGCCGCGTGCCGCGCGGAAAGCCCGCACACAAGAGAACGGCCGCCGGACCTTGGCCCGGCGGCCGAGTGTGCGTCGCGGAACTCGGGGGAGGCTGAGCTCCGTTGCTGCTGCGATCAGCACGGCCTTTGTAACCAGGGCGGGATCGGCGTGACTTGACTCAGATCAATTTTTGGCCGGTGCGGCCGCGTGTCGCAGCCAGCGGGTGTAACGGTGCGTCCCTCGAGCCGCTATCCCCCGTACAGCTCCCCTGGGTCGCGCTCCACCGGCAGCACCTCCTCGAGCCCATCCGCGCGCACCGCGCGGAAGAAGCAGGCGCGGCGGCCGGTGTGGCAAGCGACTCCTTCCTGGTCGACCAGGAGGAGCACCGTGTCGCCGTCGCAGTCGATGCGCATTTCGACCAGGCGCTGAGTCTGGCCCGAGCTTTCGCCCTTGCGCCACAGCGTGTTGCGCGAGCGCGAGAAGTAGCACACCTGCCCGGTGGCCAGCGTCTCCGCCACCGCCTCGCGCGTCATCCAGGCGACCATCAGCACCTCACCCGAGTCGTGCTGTTGCGCCACTGCGGTCACCAGACCCTTGTCGTCGAATGCGACGGCGTCGAGCGCGCGGTCGATCGCTGCCTGCTCCATGTCAGCCTCCTCGGCCCGCGGCCTCGCGCAGCGCGTCGAGCCCGTGCTCCAGGTCTGTGATCAAATCCTCGGGATCCTCGAGGCCGACATGCAGGCGCACGAACGCGGTCTCGGGATCCCAGTGCGTGGCGGTCCGCATTGTGTCGGGCCGCGGGCGCAGGACCAGGCTCTCGTAGCCGCCGAAGCTGGCGCCGAAGCCGAAATACGTCAGGCTCTCGATGAACGCGGTCACCGCCGCCTCGGGCACCGGCTCGAAGATCACGCCGAACAGTCCTGAGGCGCCCGCGAAGTCGCGCTTCCAGATCGCGTGACCGGGGTCGTCGGGCAGTGCGGGGTAAAGGACGCGCAGTATTTCTGGCCTTTTATCAAGCCATACAGCCACTTGAATGGCATTCTTCTCATGCTGCTTTAACCGTACGCCGAGCGTGCGCAGCCCGCGCAGGCCGAGATAGATGTCGTCCGGTCCCGGCGCACCGCCCAGGAAGTTGTTGACCAGGTTGGCGCGGTCGAAATGCTCCTCGCGCACCGTCAGCGTGCCCAGCATGGCATCGGAATGGCCGACGATGTATTTCGTGCAGGCCTGCACCGCGGCGTCGACGCCGATCAGCATCGGCTTGAAGAAATACGGGCTGGCCCAGGTGGTGTCGATCGCGGTGGCGATGCCGCGCTCGCGCGCCATCGCCGCGATGCCGGGTACGTCCTGCATCTCGAAGGTCAGCGAGCCCGGCGCCTCCATGTAGATCAACGTCGTCTCGTCGCGCACCAGACCGCCCAGGTCCTCCGGCCCGAGCGTGGGGTCGTAATAGGTCGTCTCGACCCCGAAGCTCTTGAGCAGCTTGTCGCACAGCTGCCGCGTCGGCCCGTAGACGCAGTCGGGCATCAGCACATGCGACCCGGCCTCGACGAAGCACAGCACGGCGTTGGTGATCGCGCCCATGCCCGAGGGGCAGGCGACGGTGCGTCCCGCGCCTTCCAGCGCCGACATCGCCTCCTCGAAGGCGAAGGTGGTGGGCGTGCCCATGCGGCCGTAGCGCACACTGTCCCACGGTTCCGCGTTCGCCCGGTCGAAGGCCGCGCGGCTCGGAAAGGTGATGGTCGACGCGTGATACACCGGCGGATTGACCGCACCGTGATGCTCCTCGGGGTGACGGCCGGCATGGACCAGCCGCGTATCGTCCTTCATCGCTGCCTCATGGAAAGGGAAGAGGAGACCGGGCGGACGCGCGGCCTCAGTCGTGTTCGCCGCTCTCCTCGCCGCCGTCATTGCCGCCGGGCAGCGCGCGCAGGACGCTCTTGCCCTTGGGCTTGCCCGTCACCTCGCCCGCCGGCACCGAGCGCGCGCTCGCCGGCAGTGGCGTCTCGCGCGGAATCAGCCCGGTGTCGCGCGGGTCGTCGATGGTGCGCCGTTCCTGCCGCACCGGCACGAAACCCGCACGCTGGTATGCGCCGAATGCGCGCGGATGGTCGAGGTTGCAGGTGTTGACGGTGAGCTTCTCGCAAGTCTCCATCGCCCAGGCCGCGTCGATTGCCCAGTCGAGCAGGAACGCGCCCAGCCCGCGGCCGATGAACTCGGGCACCAGCCCCAGATAGGCCAGGTCCACCGCCTTCGGGTCACGCCGGTCGAGCTCCGCGTATCCCGCCGGTACGCCGTCGGCGTAGAGCACGTAGATCTCGGTGCGCTCATCCTCGATGATGCCGGCCAGGGCGTTGTCGGACATGGCGCGCCGCTCCCACCAGAACCAAGGGCCGCCGACCTCGTTGTAGAGGAAGCGGTAGAACGACACGGTGCAGCGCTCGGCGCGGAGGAGGGCGAGCTTGTGCACCGCAGGCGCCACCGCCGGATGCGCGGGCGGCGACGTCATCTCCAGGTGCGTGATCACCGTCTCGATGGTGCGCGGCTTCTTCTTGGCCATGCCCTCAACTTGCCGCGCCGGCGCGGCGCGATCAAGCAGCCTGCGTCCCTCGCGACGGCTGCTATCCCCTCTCCACCGGCAGGTCTTCGCGCGCGCCCCATTCGCTCCACGAGCCGTCATAGACCGCGACCTCGTCCCAACCGGCGAGTGTCAGGCCGAGCGCCAGCGCCGCCGCGGTGATGCCCGAGCCGCAGCTCGTCACCACCGGCCGGCCGGGCTCGACGCCGGCCTCGCGGAAGAGGCCACGCAGCTCATCGGAGGGCCGGACGGTGCCGGATTCGGTGTCGGTCAGGCGCTCCCAGGGCAGGTTGCGGCTGCCGGGGATGTGGCCGCCGCGCAGCCCCGGCCGCGGCTCGGGCTCGGCGCCGGCGAAGCGCCCGGGCGAGCGCGTCGAGCACCTGCTCGCAGCCCTGCGTCAGCCCGTCGTGCACCTGCTCGGCGGTTCGGACCAGCGCCGGGTCGGGCCGCGCCTTGAAGCTGGCCGGATTGGGCTCGGGCACGCCGCGCTCGAGCGGCCGGCGCTCGGCGCGCCATTTGGGGAGCCCCCCGTCGAGCACCGCGACCCGGTCGTGCCCCATGGCGCGGAACATCCACCACGCGCGCGCCGCCGAGAACAGCCCCATGCCGTCATAGGCCACCACGAAGTCGTGCGAGCCGATGCCCAGCGCGCCCACCTGCGCCGCGAAGGCCGGTGCCGGCGGAAGCATGTGCGGCAGGTCGGTACTCTTGTCCGAGATGGCGTCGATGTCGAAATAGACCGCGCCCGGAACGTGACCCTCGGTATACTCAGCCTTTGCGTCGCGTCCCATCGCCGGCAGGTACCAGCTCGCGTCGACCACCTTGACGCCCGGATCGTCCAGCTTCCCGGCGAGCCAGTCGGTCGTGACCAGGGGGCCGCTCTCAGGCATCGACGGTCTCGAACACGTCCGCGATGTCGCGCTGCTCGCGCGGCTCCAGCCAAGCCGGCACCGGCAGCTCCTTCTCGCGCAGGAACGCCGGGTTGAACAGCTTCGACTGGTAGCGTTGGCCCAGGTCGCACAGCACCGTGACGATGGTGTGCCCCGGCCCCAGCTCCTCGGCCAGCCGCACCGCGCCGGCGACGTTGGTCCCGCTCGACCCGCCCAGGCACAGACCCTCGTGCTCGAGCAGGTCGAACACGTAGGGCACAGCCTCCTCGTCGGGGATCAGGTAGACGAAGTCCGTCTCGGCGCCCTCGATATTCCCGGTAATCCGGCCCTGGCCGATGCCCTCGGCGATCGAGCCGCCGTCGGTCGGCTTCACCTCGCCATGGGTGAACCAGTTGTACATGGCCGCGCCGGGCGGATCGGCGACCGCGACCTTGATGTCCCGCGACTTCTCCTTGAGGCCGGCCGACACGCCGGCGAAGGTGCCGCCGGTGCCAATGGCGCAGACGAAGCCGTCGACCTTGCCGCCGGTCTGCTGCCAGATCTCCTGCGCCGTGGTCTTGGTGTGGAATTCGCGGTTCGCCGTATTGTCCCACTGGTTGGCGTAGAGCACGCCGCTACTCTCGCTCTTGGTCAGTTTTTTCGCCACTCGCTCGGCGATATGCACGTAGTTGTTCGGATTGCGGTAGGGCACCGCCGGCACCTCTATCAACTCGGCACCGGCCATGCGCAGGAAGTCCTTCTTCTCCTGCGACTGCGTCTCGGGAATGACGATCACGGTGCGGTAGCCGCGCGCGTTGCCGACCAGCGCCAGACCGATGCCGGTGTTGCCCGCGGTGCCCTCGACGATGATGCCGCCCGGCTCCAGCGCGCCGCGCTTCTCGGCGTCGTCGATGATGCCCAGCGCCGCGCGGTCCTTGACCGAGCTGCCGGGGTTCAGGAATTCGGCCTTGCCGAGGATCTCGCATCCGGTCTCTTCGGACAGCTTTTCGAGCCGGATGAGCGGCGTGTTGCCGACCGTGCCGACAAATCCGTTGCGGACGTCCATGGCGCTCTCTTATGGCTGGGCCGCCGAAGCCTGTGGCGACGGCGGGCATTATACATGGGGCGGCTGTTAATACGTCCGCCGATTGCGATATAGGCCATGCAGCGATTTGGGTCCAGACCGGATAATTTGTGGCATAGTTGTGTCGAGCATTTTCATGACAAAATAACAGGTCGAGAGACAATCCGAACCGTCGAGAAAGCGAGGCTACCATGACCGAGCAGCGCAAGAGTGAGGGCGAGCAGGGGACGACCGGCCGCGAGCGGTCGCGGCTGCAGCAGCGCCTCGACGAGATGTCGGCGGCGATCGAGGCGATGGCACGCAAGGCCGGAGATTTGCAGGCGGAGAGCGAGACCCGCCTGCGCGGAACGCTGGCCGAGTTGCGTGCCGAGCAGGCGCGGCTGCAGCAGCGTCTCACCGAGGCCCAGACCCGCGGCACTCAGGCGTGGCGGGAGAGCCTCGCCGAGTTCGACCGGCGCTGGACCGAAGTCGAAGGCCGCATCGCGGCCACGGCGCGCGAGTGGGGCGCCGAGCGCGAGGCGGCGATGGCCAAGGCCGGCGCGCTGCTGAAGACCTGGCAGGACACGATGTCGAGCTACGCCGACCGAATGGCCGGCACCTTCAAGGGCAGCCGCGAGGAAATGGACCGTGTGCTCGACGATCTGCGCGCGCGCCAGCGCGAGCTGCAGGCGGAGATCAACGGCCTGGGCAAGCAGAGCATCGGCGCATGGGGCGCGATGGCCAAGGGCTTCGAAGGGGCTTGGCGCGAGATCGAGACCGCCTTCCGCTCGGCCGTCGACGAGTTCGACCGGGGTTCCGCCCGCAAGGCCGGCGGGGGCGGCAAGAAGAAGAAGAAGGGCAAGTCAGGCAGCGCCGATAAAGCCACCGCCAAGCCGGGCGCGAAGAAGTCGGCCGCGAAGGGCGGGGCCAAGGCAAAGGGCGCTTCGAAGAAGCCTGCGGCCAAGAATGCGGCCTCCAAGTCCACCGCCGCCAAGCCGGGGACGGCCAAGCCCGCTGCGGCCAAGGGCGGCTCGAAGGCCAAGGCCGCCGCGTCGAGAACGGAGGCGAAGGTCGCTTCGAAGTCGGGTGCGGCCAAGTCCACCGCGGCCAAGTCCACCGCGGCTAAGTCCACTGCGGCCAAGTCCACTGCGGCCAAGTCCAAGTCACCCGGCGCCAAATCCGGGGCGGCCACGTCGAGGGGGACCAAGAAAGCGGCTGCCAAGCCAAGCTCCAAGGCCCGGTCCTGACACCGCCGGCCGGCCGCCTACTCCTCGTCCGGATAGATGAACAAGTCCCACGCCCGGCCGCTTTCCGCGCTCGACGCCGAATACTGGTACGGCGAGGTGGACGCCTCCATCTTGTCTACGCGCATGCAGGCGCTCGGGCCCTCGAGCAGCCCGCTGCCTTCGAGGCACAGCCGGTCGCCCTGCGCCGACCACCGGCCATGGGATGGATGGGTCTCCGTGTAGACCCCGGCCCGCCCGGCATTGCGCGACAGCGTTTGGACGCCGCGATAGGTTCCGTCGGAGTTCAGCGTCCACCTGTTCTGGACCAGGTTGGCCCCGTCGCGCGTGGTGCGGTACACGTCCGCCTCCGTGACCAGTTCCTCCAGCGCCGCGGCCTGCGCCGAGATCGTCGTTGCGACCATGGCCGCGGCCACCAACATCCTGCCAAGCATCCTAGACTCCCGTATTCGAGCCTGCCCCCTACGGGGCGTCGGCGTGATCGATTCGCCTGCCGTCACCGGTTATCGTCTCCCGGTGCCGGTGAGGCGGAGAATGGACCGGACGCCGCGCCGGACCAGTGTTTGGACGTACAGAGGGGCAATTGGATTCCCTAATGAGACTCCAACTCGCATGCGCTACAATAATTTGCTTCGCGAGGAGGGTTTAATGAAGACGAGAAAATTCATCAACTCTAACAAAACGGCAATCATTCGGCCAGAAGATATTGGGCGAATTAATGAAGTGATAAAATCCGTCCGACAGATCAACTATCAGTATTTAAAAAATGATATTTTTAATGAAGTCTACGAGAGGGAAAGACAGATACTTTCTAGATCAGATTACACTGAAGAAGAAATTGAAAAAAGCGCTAAAGAGTACGCCGAAGACGAGTTAGAAAAACGAGCCGAGTATACTATTACTACACAATGGGAGGTGTCATGCCTGGATGGGGCAATGCGCTCAATGGAAAATATGAATGAATTATTGAGATATTCTAATACAAAAGAGAGGGCTATACGAGCTCTTTATTGTTCATCATACGGACCAAGCATTCGGCTTAATATTTCAATCGAGAATTCTATCAATAGCCCGTTTCGCGCTCAGATCGAGGGACAAGAAGACAATTTGCCAAATATTGAGAGCAAAATAAATGAAATAATAGAAGCTATATCATCTGGTAAGTTTGGTGTCGGCACAACATCAAGTGGAGATATTGTCGCGTTTTTATACGGATTAATAATATTATGCTTTTTTATCACCTTAGGAGTAGATGTCGTCCATCCCGAATGGTTATCAGGTAATGGATCACATAAAGAAACAGAAAATCCTAGTCTTGCGGTATTGATTTTTATTATGATCATAGCGGGGCCGCTTGTAATTGGTTTATTTTATAGAATAATACAGGATAAGTTTTTTCCGGCTGTAATTTTTGCGATTCAGCAGGGCCAAATACGTTTACAGGAACTAGAGCGGAGTCGCCAAATTTGGGGGGGTTCAGGAGCGTTGGCGGTGTTTATTGCTATTGCTGTTAGTTTGCTATTCTCTTAGCAGAGAATTACTAAAAATCAGTTTGGGTGATAATTTGATTCATTCTTTACAATTTAAGAGGTGCGGCTCACTGCAAGCGAATGGAACTGCGGTAAGGAACGGCGGCTTAAAAGGGAGCTAATAGATTGATATCCGAGAAGATCGAGTTCACCGGCGCGCAGGGCGACCGCCTCGCGGCGCGCCTCGACAGCCCTGCCGGGAAGCCCCGTGCCTACGCCCTGTTCGCGCACTGCTTCACCTGTTCCAAGGATGTCTTCGCCGCAACGCGCATCGCCGCGGGCTTGGCGTCGGAGGGTATCGCGGTGCTGCGCTTCGACTTCACCGGCCTCGGCGCGTCGGACGGCGAGTTCGCCAACACCAATTTCTCCTCCAACGTCCAGGACCTAGTGAAGGCCGCGGACTGGCTGCGCGACGAGCATCAGGCGCCGGCGCTCCTGATCGGCCACTCGCTCGGCGGCGCCGCGGTGATCGCCGCGGCGCCCGAGATCGCGCAGGCCAAGGCCGTGGTCACGATCGGCGCCCCCGCGGACCCGGCCCACGTTGCCGAGCACTTCAAGGACAAGCACGCCGATATCGAGCGCACCGGCGAGGCCGAGGTCGAGCTCGCCGGGCGCAGCTTCCGCATCCAGAAGCAGTTCCTCGACGACATCGAGAAGAGCAAGCTCGAGGATACGCTGGGCAAGCTGCGCAAGGCGCTGCTCGTGTTCCACGCACCGCGCGATGCGTTCGTCGGCATCGACAACGCCACCCGCATCTTCGTCGCCGCCAAGCATCCCAAGTCGTTCGTTTCGCTCGACGACGCCGACCACCTGCTGACCCGCCGCGCCGATGCCGCCTACGCAGCCGACGTCATCGCCGCCTGGGCGGGCCGCTATCTCGGCCTCGGTGCCGACGAGGCCGAAGTGCCGAAGGCGGAGAGCGGCGAGGTGGTCGTGGCCGAGACCGGCGAGGGCCGCTTCGCCAATATCGCGACCGACGGCACGAGCAGCTGGCGCGCCGACGAGCCGCCCGACGTCGGCGGCGACGCTTCGGGTCCGACGCCCTATGGCCTGCTGCTCTCGGGCCTCGGCGCTTGCACCTCGATGACCTTGCGCATGTACGCCGGGCGCAAGAAGTGGCCCCTCGACCGCGTGCTGGTCCACTTGCGTCACGAGAAGGTCCACGCCGAGGACTGCGCGGATTGCGAGACCAAGGAGGGCAAGATCGACCATATCACCCGCGAGATCGAAATCGAGGGCGACCTCGACGACGAGCAGCGCCAACGCCTTCTCGAGATCGCGGACAAGTGCCCGGTGCACAAGACCCTCGAGGGAGAGATCAAGGTCGAGAGCTCGCTCAGGAAGTAGGAACCGCTCTGCACCGATGGCCGCTGCCAGGAGGACAAGCCGGGCGCCGCCCGGACCCCCGCTCACGGTCGCACACGATTTGCTCGCGAAGTTTTGATCCGCATTTTTTAGGTTCTGTTGATGCTCTGCACCCAGCATCCGGCGCGCGGGCGTAGAGGGCGTCCGGAGCATGGACCTGTGAGGGGCAGACGCGCATGACGAGAGGCCTGGAAGCCGTTGCGACCGATCCGGCGTCGGACGGGCGGTCCGAAGACGGTGTCGCTACGCATCGGCGGGACCTGCTGGACATCCTGCTTCTGGTCCTGCCCGCACGGCTCCGGTGCCGCATGTGCCTGCGTCTGGCCCTCAGCGTGCTCGGCGCGGTCCTGCTGATCGAGACGGTGATCCTCATCCCGTCGGCCTACAACTACGAGCGCGACCTGACCGAAGGCCTGCTGCGCGAATCGCTTGCCACCGTGCGCTCGGTGGCGCGTGCCGGCGGCCATTCCATCGGCCTGCGCCAACCCGCGGGACATGTCATCGACGGCAGCCGGGTAGAGGGCTTGGCGCTCTACGACATCGAGGGTCGCCTGCTGTCGCTCAGCGGCACGGCCGAGGGTCTCGCCTTCGGGGCGCTTGCGCCAGGCGAGACGGCTCCGGGCCCGGCCTCGGGACGGATGCTGGCGGCGTGGGGGCCGGAGCGGATCGGCATGCCGGTGGTGGCGGTGGCCCGTATCGACCGCTCCTGGATTCCCGACGAGATCGCGGCCTTCGTCGTGCGTATTCTGGGCCTCAGTCTGCTGATCTCCGGCTTCGTCGCTGCGGTCACGATGGCGATCTTCAGCCGGACCGTCCTGCTGCCGATCCTCGCGTTGCGCGACCGCATGACGGCAGCGTCCCGCGAGCCCGAAGCGCCGGAGCGTCATGTCGAGGCGGTGAGCCGCCGCGACGAGGTCGGCGAGATGATCGGCGCCTTCAACCGCATGCTTTCCGATCTCGGCCGGGCGCGCCGGCGCGAAGTCCAGCGCCTTGCGGCGATGACCGAGAACAGCCTCGCCGCCACCGTGGCCTACGATTCCGCAGGCGAGCTGGTCTACTGCAATCGCGCCGCGCTCTCGATGTTCGTGGCCGAGGATTGCGGAGCCTTGCACGCAGCCGGGACGCCCAGGGTGGCAACCGAGGAGGGCGAGGTCGCCTTGGCCGACCATGTGCGCTTCGGACCGAGTTCGGGCGAGCAGGTCGTCGTCGGCCCGGACGGGCAGTCGCTGGCCTGCCTGATGAACACCGGCGAGGTGCGCGGGGACGATGGCGCAGTCGAGCTCTATTTTGCCAGTCTCTACGACATCACCCAGATTCACGCTTACCGGCGCCAGCTCGAGGCGCAGAACTTCGAGCTTCAGGCGGCCGACAGGGCCAAGACCGAGTTCCTCGCCAACATGAGCCACGAGCTGCGCACGCCACTCAACGCCGTGATCGGCTTCTCGCAGGTGCTCGAGCGCGAGATGTTCGGGCCGCTCGGCGATCCCGCCTATCGCGAGTACGTGGCGGACATCCGGCACAGCGGGGAGCATCTGCTCGACCTGATTTCCGACATCCTCGACCTGTCCAAGATCGAGGCGGGCCGGACCGAGCTGGCGGAGGAGCGGCTCGATCTCGACGAGGTGTTCGAGAGCTGTGTGCGGCTGCTTGCAGAGCGCGCGCAGAGCGGCGGGGTCGCGGTCGCCGTCGAGGCCGAGCCCGGGCTGCCCCGGCTCTATGCCGACGCGCGCATGGTCAAGCAGATCGTGCTCAACCTGGCAGTCAACGCGATCAAGTTCACCCCTGCCGGCGGCTCGGTGTGCATCGAGGCCACCATGGCCGAGGACGGTCTGCGCCTGTCGGTGGTCGACACCGGGATCGGCATGTCTTCCGACGACCTCGCTCGCGCGCTGACGCCGTTCGGCCAGGTCGGGGACCCATTGACCCGGCGGCAAGACGGCGCCGGCCTCGGCTTGCCGCTGGTCCAGAAGCTGGCCGAGCTTCACGGCGCCCGGTTCGATATCGAAAGCGTCCCCGGCACCGGAACCACCGTGAGCGTGACCTTCCCTGCCGCGCGGGTGCTGTCCGCCGCGAGCTATCAGCCCCGGCGTCCGGCTGCCCATAGCCCTCCGCGGACATAGTCGCTCAGACTTTCTACCAGATGGTCGAACATCGGCCGCACGCCGTTCGACATCGCCGTGCGCGAGACGCGCGAAGGGCTGGGCTGCCTGCTCGAGCATTTTCTGTTCAGACGGCACCGGCCCGCGCCCCCACCCGGCTGCCCAACGACAGTATGCTGGTATTGGGCGGCCGGGTGGGGGCGTGGGCCGGTGCCGATTCCGTCAGAGACAAAAATACTCTAGCAGGCTGTTGAAAAA